>NZ_CAJMZE010000007.1:0-286603 GCF_905220235.1 Paraburkholderia sp. J41
ATCATTACGCCGTGGCGCTTGCGACGGCGCCGCACAGCAGCCCTGCCTCACGGTACAGGCGATAGATGTGCTTGTGATTGGCGTGCGTGCCTTCGCGCTCCACCAGGGCATGCAGTCGGCGGTAACCGAATCGACGACGTCCGTGCGCCAACTCCACCAGACGCGCCGCTAGCATCTCATTCTCATGATCCGGCTTCGCGTCGTAATGCAGCACGCTGCGAGACAGCCCGACAAGCCGGCAGGCGCGGCGCTCGGAGAGGTTGACCTTCTCCCGAATCGCCGACACTGCCTCGCGTTTGGCTTGCGGGCTCAGGGCTTTCCCTTGACGACGACCTTCAACGCTTCCATATCGAGCATTGCTTCGGCCAGCAGTTTCTTCAGCCGGGCATTCTCCACCTCGAGGTCCTTGAGCCGGCGGGCTTCCGAGACCTCCATGCCGCCGAACTTCGCGCGCCAGGTGTAGAACGACGCGTCACTGAACCCGTGCTTCCTGCACAGTTCCTTGACCGGCATACCGACCTCGGCTTCCTTCAGAAACCCGATGATTTGCTGTTCCGTAAAGCGCTTCTGCATGTTCGTATTCTTCTCCAAAAACGAACTTTACTAGACTCCAGCTGGCCCTGTTTGCAGGGGGCAGGTCACCACGGCTTCAGCTTACCGTCCGCCACGTCCTGGATAACCTTGAATCTGTCCAGTTCTCGCATCGTCATCGTGATCCGTTCTGCCATCGAAGAAGCCTCCGGCGCTGGATCTCCAGCGGCCGATCAGCTTACGACGGATCGAAAAGCGGACATCTGAACTTAGCTAGAAGCGGACATTACAACTTAGCCGCTACAACGAAGAAAATCGATAAAATCATTTATGTTAAATTAATGATGTGACCGCCGCCGCTGCGGACAGCCTTGGCGCGGTGCTGAAATCGACCTTGCTATCGGCGCGCGAGTGGCGCGCGCCAAGCGGCATACGCCGGATACTATCGCTAGCCTTCGAAACTCACCATCCGCAGCGCCAGTTCGTTCAGGCGCTCCGCGATATGCAGCGGTGACAAACGCCCGTCCGCGCGCATCCAGAGATAGCTGTAGAAGTACATGCCGAGCACGCCCTTCAGCACGATCGGATCGTACGGACGGAACACGCCGAGGTCGGCGCCGTCCACCATCGTGTCGCGCCACGCCCGTTCGTATTTCCGGTGCAGCGTGAGCACTTCCGAATGGCGCGGCTCGGTGAGCGAATTGATCTCGCGGAAACACACCGTGAGTTCCGCCTGGTTGGCCGCGATCTTCAGCACGAGTTCCCTGCCCAGCATCACGATGCGTTTGCGCGGGTCGGGCTCGGCACTCGCCTCGTTTTCGGCGAAGTCGGCGAGATCGGCAATGTATTCGCGCGAGATGTCGTAGAGCAAGTCCTCCTTGCTCCGAATGTGGTGATACAGCGCGCCGCGCCCGAGTTGCACGGCTTCGCCGAGTTCCGTCATGCCGATGGCGTGATAACCCTTCTCCGCGAACAGTCGGGCGGCGATCTTCAGGATGCGCTCGCGTTGGCCGGTTTCGCCGCGTGGTTCTGACGTCCCCATCTCGATCCCTTGTAAATCAGCCGCCTGCGCGATGCCGCGATCGACCGTTTGATTCAGTGCGTGTCATTGTACCGTCAGGCTATGTTTCGCTTCAGCGCCGCACGGAACCCGATCAGCCCGAGCAGCGGGCCGGGCACCAGCACCCAGGCGGCGTCGAGGCCGATGTGCTCGAACAGCGCCGTCGTCGCCGGAATCGACACCACCGTAATGGCAAAACCGATCGAGTTCTGGATCGCCAGCGCACCGCCGACCAGCGCGGGCGGACACGCTCGCGCCGAGAGCGCCGAAAACTGCGGCGAATCGGCGATAACGGCCGCGCCCCACACGACCAGCAGCGCCAGCAGCAAAACTGGCGGCACGCTTCGCCAGCTCAGCGCGAACAGCACGGCGCACGCGCCGGACAACGCGAGCGCACCGGCGGCGACCTTCGCGCTGCCGATGCGTCTGGACAGCGCGCCGCCGACGATGCATCCCAGCGCGCCCGTGCCGATCACGAGAAACGAAAGGCCGTACACGCCATGCAGATGCAGCGCCGAAGCGATCGACGCCCTGGCAAGAAACAGCGGCACGACCGCCCAGAACGCATACAGCTCCCACATATGCCCGAAGTAGCCGAATGCGGCCGAGCGAAACGCTTCGTAGCGAAACGCGCTCAACACGCCGGGCGCGGCCGGTTGCACGCCGTCCGCCGAAGGCGCCTTCGTCTTCAGATGCGGCCCGTCGCCCAGCAGTGCGATCACGACGGCCCCGCACAACGCCAGCACCGACGACGCCGTGATCACGTCCTGCCAAGGCAAGGTCGCACCCGCCATTCGCAGCGCATGTGGCAACGCGGTGCCGAGCGTGAGCATGGCGACGAGTTGCGCGAGCGCTGCGCCAGTGCGCTCCGGCGACCAGCTCACGATCAGCTTCATGCCCATCGGGTAGATGCCCGCGAGGCAAATGCCCACGCAGAACCGCAGCGCCGCGCCCGCGACGACGCCGTGCGCGCACCACGCGAACGCCGTGTTGAATATCGCGCCCAGCAGCGCGCCCACCACGAAAACCGCGCTCGCGCGAAAGCGGTCCGCGCAACCGGAAAGCGCCATGCCGAGCGTGCCGAAAATAAAGCCCGCCTGCACCGCGCTCGTGAGCCAGCCGATGTCGGTGGCGCTGGCGTGCCAGACGCGCGCGAGATCGTCGGCGGCGCTGTTGGCGCTGAACCAGAGCGATGTGCCGAACAGTTGCGCGAGCGAAATCGTCGCGACCGGACCGAGCCGGTTCAGCAGCCATGCCCGCCCGGGCATGGCGCTCAAGGTCGTACCCATGTCATGTTGCTGATGGAAAGTTCGAAAATCGTCACCGCGTATCCTGTTCGAGCCGGTCCTGCCAGGTCTCGCGCGCCATGAGCGTGCAGACCACGCTAATCAGGCCGAGCACCATGAGATAGGCGCAAATGCCCCACGTTCCGCCGTGGTTCCACTTGAGCAACGCCGTGGCGATCATCGGCGCGAAACCGCCCGACAGCACCGCGCCCACCGCATAGCCGATATTCGCGCCCGACAGCCGCACGTTGGTGCCGAACAGCTCGGAGAAGTACACCGCCTGCGGGCCGTACATCGCGTCGTGCAGCACGTTCAGGCCGATCACCATGCCGATCACCACCAGCACGACCGAGCCGGTGTTCACCATCCAGAAGAACGGCACGATGAACAGGGTCGAGGCAATCGTGCCGAACAGATACACCTTCTTGCGCCCGATCAGGTCCGACAGATACGACCACGCCGGCAAGGTCGCGAATCCGATCACGCTGGACAGCAGAATCGCGCCAAGCCCAACGGCGCGGTCCATTTTCAGCGTGCCGGTGATATAGCTCAGCATGAACACGCTGTACAGATAGAACACCGCGTTTTGCAGCAGCTTCATCCCGATGGTCAGATACAGCGCGTGGCGATGCGACCTCATCACTTCCATCGCCGGGGCCTTCACTTCTTCGTTGCGCCGCTTCATCTGCTCGAAAACCGGCGATTCGTGTAGTTTCAGGCGGATAAACATGCCGGTCATTACCATGACGATGCTCGCAATGAACGGAATGCGCCAGCCCCACGCCATCAGATCGGCGCTGCTCATGCTCACGGACGTGATGAAGAACGCCAGCGTCGATAGCAGCAGACCCGCCGGCACGCCGATCTGCGGAAAGCAGCCGAACAGGCCGCGCCGGTTGGCGGGCGCGTGCTCGACCGCCATCACGACCGCCGAGCCCCATTCGCCGCCCACGGCAAAACCTTGAACCAGACGCAACACGCTCAGCAGCACCGCCGCCCACGGCCCGATGCTGTCGTAAGTCGGCAGAAAACCGATGGCGATGGTGCTGCCGCCCATCATCCACAAGGACAGCACGAGAATCGTCTTGCGGCCCACGCGGTCGCCGTAGTGGCCGAATACGGCCGCGCCCACGGGCCGCGCGATGAAACCCACCGCATAGGTGGCGAATGCCGCGATGGTGCCGACCCACGCATCCATCGACGGAAAAAACAGGTGCGGAAAAATCAGCGCCGCACAGGTTCCGTACAAGTAATAGTCGTACCACTCGATTGCCGTGCCGACCAGACTCGCGACCGCCACCTTGCGGTGTTCCGCCGCCGCTACCTGGCCGGTCATGACCTGACCGTCCGCCACTCTTGCCGTCATTGCCGTCTCCTGTATTTTTTCGTGGGTGCTGCTTCAGCTCATTGCGTGTCCTCGGTGTTGCGTTTCGATGCTGCGGTTGCCGTGATGCAGTTGCGGTGATGCCCGGATTCAGTCCTGCTTGAGCGGCGTCGTGTAAGTCGTAGCCGTGCCGCTCAGGCAGATGTCGCCGTGCTGGTTCGTCACGCTCACTTCGATCGTGCAGATCGGCTTATCCTCGCGCACGGTCTTGACGGTCACTTTGCCCGTGACCGTGTCGCCGACCAGCACGCCCTTCGAAAACTTCAGTTCCATGCCGAGAAAAACCGAGCCGGGACCGGGCAACGATTCGGCCACGATCGCGTTCAGAATTCCCGACGTCACGCCGCCCTGCACGATCAATCCGCCGAACGGCGATGCCTTCGCCAGCGCCTCGTCGTAATGCAGCGGATTGCGGTCGCCGCTGATCTGCGTGAACAGTTCGAT
This sequence comes from Paraburkholderia sp. J41, assembly GCF_905220235.1. Classification (NCBI taxonomy): domain Bacteria; kingdom Pseudomonadati; phylum Pseudomonadota; class Betaproteobacteria; order Burkholderiales; family Burkholderiaceae; genus Paraburkholderia; species Paraburkholderia sp. J41. The sequence goes on from NZ_CAJMZE010000007.1 coordinate 4,706, forward strand.
ATCGCGCATGCTCATGGTCTTGCTGCGCTCGGCGCTCGCGCCCGCCGCGGGCATGCCGTTCAGCGTGCGGGTCCAGCCGTTGTTGTCGCTCATGATGTTCTCCAGTTTCCGGTTGTCGATGTGTGGCGACGAAACGCACGTCGCCGTGCGAGGTCACAGCGCGGGGTTGTCGATCAGGACCGCCATGCCCTGCCCGCCGCCGCCGCATAGCGAGGCGATGCCGCGCCGCGCACCGCGGCGGCGCAGTTCGAGCGCGAGCGTGAGCAGCAGCCGGAACGCCGAAGCGCCGAGCGGATGACCGATCGCGATCGCGCCGCCGTTCACGTTGACGACGTCGTCGGGCAGCCCGAGCGCGCGCGCCGAGGCGATCGTCACGCCCGCGAAGGCTTCGTTGATTTCGTACAGGTCGATGTCGGACGGCTTCAGGCCGCGCTTGTCGAGCAGCTTGCGAATGGCGTTGGCGGGCTTCAGATGCAGCGTGGCGTCGGGGCCGGCCACCCAGCCCCAATCGACGATGCGCGCGAGCGGCGTGGCGCCGCCGCGCTCCAGCGCCGCGCTGCCGACCACGAGACCCGCGCTGCCGCCGTCCGACATCTGCGAGGCATTGCCGGCGGTGATGGTGCCGCCATCGCCGAACGCCGCCTTGAGCGAGGAAAGTTTCGCGAGCGTCGAATCCGCACGAATGCCCTGGTCGGAAGTCACGATGCCGTCAGTCGTTTCGACCGCGACGATCTCGCGCTCCTCGCGCCATGCCGCGCTGCGTGCCGCGCGCAGTTGCGAAAGCAAGGCCCATTCGTCCTGCTCCTCGCGGCCGATGCCCAACTCCTTGTTGCACGCCTCGGACAGCACGCCCATCGATTCGCCGGTGAGCGCGCAGCGCAAGCCGTCGCTGTCGAGCGCGCTGCGCGTCGGCGCGGCATCGGCAGGATCGAATCCGGACGGCGAAAGCGTGGGCGCACGCGTCATCGAATCGAAACCGCCGACGAGATAGCTTTTGCCTTCGCCGCTTCGAATCCGTCGCGTCGCGTCGCACACGGCTTCGAGACTCGCAATGCACACGCTATTGAGTGTGAGCGCGGGCGTGATCCGCGCTACGCCTGCGCGCACGCTGGCGATGCGCGCGGGATTCTGGCCGAGCCCCGCCTGTACGACGCAGCCCATCAGCACCGCGTCGGGCGTTCTCGCCTGCGGATGCCGCGTGATCATTTCGCCGATGGCGCGCTGGCCGAGTTCGAGCGAATTCAACGGCGCCAGCGCGCCACGATATTTGCCGAACGGCGTGCGCACGCCGTCGAGCAGCCACGCGTCGTTTGTCCGGGTGTCTTGCATCATGTCTCCTGCCGCGTTTCGCGCGCCGGCTCGAAAAACGGCAGCGTGTACTTGCCGATCTGCACCGCGCGCAGGGTCACGTGCATGCCGACGCGCGCATCGGCGGGAGCGTCGACGATCAATTGCGACAGCATCGTCGGGCCTTCTTCGAGCTCGATCAACGCGATCACGTAAGGCGCAACCGCGCTCCAGGCAAAATGCCCCGGACGATGGATCGCCGAAAAACTTTTCACGGTGCCGCGTCCGCTCGCCGTGCGCCACGTCAGCTTTTCGCTCCAGCAATGCGGGCAATGCGCACGCGGATAGAAGATCGCCTCGCCGCACGATTCGCAGCGTTGCAAGGCGAATTCGCCGCGCTGAAGCGCGCTCCAGAACGGCTCGCTGATGGCAGTCGGAATCGGGCCGGGCACGTCGAGCGTGCTGTAGATGTCGTTCATGCGTCTGCTCCCAGAACGAGCGCAACGGCTTCGCTCACGGTGGCGCCATTGCCGGTGACGAGCGCGGTCTGCGCGTTGGCAATCTGCCGGTCGCCCGCCGCGTGGCGAAGCTGCCGCACCGCTTCGACGATATGCGCCATGCCGCCCGCGAGATCCGCCTGACCGCAGCCGAGCTGGCCGCCGTGCGTGTTGAGCGGAAAATCGCCGTCGTGACCGAAGCGGTGTTCGTCCATCCAATGGCCGAATTGACCGCGCCCGCACAGGCCCGCGTCTTCCATCGTCAGCGCGACCATGATCGTGTAGCAGTCGTACAGCGAAAACAGGCTGACGTCGCGCGCGCTCAAACCCGTGCGGGCGAGCGCCTGATGCATCGCCGGACCGAGCGGGCCGCTGGTGAGCACGGGCATCTGGCTGATGGCGCGATGCGTGATCTTTTCGCCCGCGCCGAGCAGATGCACGGGCGGATGCCGCAGCGTCCGCGCCCGCTGCGCGCTGGTCACGACGAGCGCGCAACCGCCCGCCACCGGCATCACGATCTCGAACAGATGCAAGGGACTCGCGATCACCGGCGACGCCAGCACTTCCTCGACGCTCGCGGGATGACCGTAAAAAATCGAATCGGGATTGCGTTGCGCGTTCTGCCGCTCGATGGACGCGATACGCGCGAACTGCGCGGGCGTCGAACCGAATTCGGCCATGTGGCGCTGCATCGGCAACGCGTAGGAAATATTGGCGCCCGACGCGCCGAACGGCACGTCGAACTCGCGGATCGGATTGCGGTTCGGCGAGCGCGGCGCGACTTCCTCGCGCACGTTCGCGAGCACGCACACCACCGCTTCGCACATGCCCGCCTCGATAGCCGCCGCGGCGCGCCACACCATGCCCGCCCCACTCGCGCCGCCGAGATCGACCACGTTCGACATGCGCGGTTCGATGCCGAGATATTCCGCAACCGTGGCGGGCACATGCTGCGGCGTCTCGCCGACTTGCGGCCCGACCAGTAATCCGTCGATGGCATCCTTGTCCAGCCCGGCGTCTTCGACCGCGCGCAGCACGGCCTGCGCGATGAATTGCAGCGTGGTCGCGCCTTGCGTACGGCGCACCGACTTCAGTTCGGCGATGCCCGCGATCGCGCCGAGAGAGTGCCGGTTCACGCGGGCTCCTTCGCGTAGAGCGCGGCGAATTCGGCCAGGCATTCGGGGTTCGACAGCGAACCGAGATTCTTCACCGCCACGCCCGCGACCGCCGAGCGCGCCGCGCCTTCCACGCGCTTGCCATTAATCGTGTAGGGCACCGCGGCGACCGCGTGGATATCGCGCGGCACATGGCGTGGCGACGCCTTCTTGCGCACTTCCGCGCGCAGGCGGTCCATCAGCGCGGGATCGCACGCGAAGCCCGGCTTCATCACCACGCACAGCACGATTTCCTCGTCGTCGCCCACCGGCCGGCCGAATACGATGCAGTCCTGAATTTCCGGCTGCGTATCGATCACGCGATAAATCTCCGCCGTGCCGATGCGCACGCCGCCGGGTTTGAGCGTGGTGTCCGTGCGGCCGTAGATGACCACGCCGCCGCGCGGATTCTGCTCCGCGAGATCGCCGTGCGTCCAGATGCCGGGGCGCGCCTCGAAGTATGCGGCGCGATAGCGCGCGTCGCCGTTTTCGCCCCAGAACGTAAGCGGCATGCTGGGGAACGGCTCGGTGCAGACGAGATCGCCCTTGCGCCCGATGACCGACGCGCCGCGTTCGTCGAGCACGTCCACCGCGAGCCCGAGTCCCTTGCAGGCGATTTCGCCGCGATATACCGCATGCAGCGGCGACCCCAGCACGAAGCAGCCGATGATTTCCGTGCCGCCCGAAATCGACGCGAACATCATCTCGCGCTTGACCGCCGCGTAGAGCCAGTCGAATTGCTCCGGCGTGACCGGCGCGCCCGCCGACAGCACGGCGCGCAGCGCCCTCAGATCGTGCCGCTCGCCCGGCGCATAACCCGCTTCCGCCAGCGAGCCGAGATAGCGTGGGCTGGTGCCGAAGTGCGCGATGCCGGCCTCTTCCGCGATCCGCCACAGCACGCCGTAGTCGAGCCCGTCCGCGCGCTTGACGATGGGCGCGCCGTCGTAGAGCACGATGGCCGCGTGACTCGCGAGACCCGAGATCAGCCAGTGGTACATCATCCAGGCGGTGTTGGTGTACCAGCTCATGACTTCGCCGGGCCGCACGTCGCAATGCATCAAATGCTCTTTGCGATGCTGGAGAATCACGCCGCCCGTCGTATGGACGATGCCCTTCGGCAGACCGGTCGTGCCCGACGTGAACATGACATAGAGCGGGTGCGAGAACGGCACCCGCTCGAACTCGACTTTGGCCGCCGCCGCGCCCGCTGCGTCCCCGCATAGTTCGCGCCACGTGAGGCTGTGCGCAGCAACGCCTTCGAGCGGCGCGGCATCGTCGCCTGCAATCACGAGATGGCGCACGCCGGGCATGCCTGCGAGCACCGCGCGCAGATTGTCGTCGATACCGAAGTGCTTGCCGCCGTACACATACGAGCGCGCGGCGACGATCACTTTGGGATGCACCTGGCCCACGCGGTCGATGATGCCGGGCGCGCCGAAGTCCGGCGAGCACGAAGCCCAGATCGCGCCGATCGAAGCCGTGGCGAGCAGCGCAACGAGCGCATCGGCGTTATTGGGCAAGATGCCGGCGACGCAATCGCCTTTCGTGACGCCCAGCTTTCGCAAGCCGCGCTGCGCCCGCGCGACGCGCTCGCGCAATTCGCCCATCGCGATGCGCGCGACCACGCCGCTTTCGTTCGCCTCGATGACGGCAAGCCGCGCGTCGTCGCCCACCAGCAGGTTTTCCGCGAAATTGAGTTCGCCTTGCGGGTACCATTGCGCGCCGAACATTTCGCCGTCGCCGGCACGCTGCAACGCCACCTCGCCGCGCGTGCCGATCACGCCCGCGAGATCCCACAGCGCATTCCAGAAACCGTCGATATCGCTGATCGACCAGCGATGCAGCGTTTCGTAGTCCTTTGGATCGAAGCCGTTGCTGCGCGCGAACCGCGCGAGCTGGGAGCTTTCGAATGCGTCTGGCGAGGGCTGCCAGAGCGGCGAGGCGTCGTGTCTCATAGGTCTTTTCCCGGATCGGTGTTCGTATCGCTTCGTACCGACTGATCGGTACAGTAAAGCGGCCTACGATATGCGTCAAAGCATTTGTGGGCGCGCGCGGGTTTACACCGACCGCGCGCCGACCGCGTAGAAACCGCGCTTACGTCGATGCTGGCGGCAGCGCGCGCGTCTGCGCCGTTACGTGGATACGGCTGAACGCCGTGCTGTAGAGGCAGCGATAGTATTCGAGCGGCTGGCGGTCGCCGGTGCGCCCCACCGATTCGATCGACAACACCGGCTGACCGCTCAGTTGCAGCAGCGCGGCCTGTTCCTCGCTCGGCACCGCCGCCTCGAACCAGCGCTCGGAAAACTCGATGCGCAAGTCGTAGCGCTCGCGCATGACGCCATAGGCCGAGACGTTGTCCGCGATCAACGCCTCGATGCCGGGCACGCGATGACCGGCGAGCATCAGCCACGAAAGCGCAGTCGGCACATCGTCCACGGAATACAGGCGATACAGGCGGAACACGTCCGCGCCGGGCGGCAGCGCGAGCATGTCGCGCTCGCGCGGCGTGGGCCGCTCGCGCTCCATTGCGAGCACGCGCGTCGTGACCTTGTGGCCGCGGCTGATTTCGGCGAACAGGCTTTCGTTCATCGACGCGAAATCCACGTCGGTCTTGCGCGGGGCGACGTAAATGCCCTGCCGCGGCACCTTCGTAATAAGCCCCGCCTTGACGAGCGAGTCGAGCGCGAGCCGCACGATCGGCCGCGACACGCCCAGCAGTTCACACAGATTCTGCTCGGACGGCACCCGCGCCCGCGCGCTCACGCCGGGATGACGGATCGCGGCTTCGAGCACGTTCTTGACCTGCACCCAAAGCGGAAGCGCGCTGGAGCGATCGAACTGCTCGGGTCCGCCGAGAAGTTCGTGTAGATCGATGGATTCTGCGATGTCTGTCATACGGTCGGTCTGTGCTGGTGTATCAATTATCGGTTATCCGGTCGGTTGCCATGTCCCGCCTATGCGCCCAGGGTCAATTTCATCTTGACAGGACGAATGACGTTGACCATGATTCTGGTTATAACCAACTGGTAACTACCACGTCAAGGTCTTCAAAGACCGACGATATTGGAGACGAACCCTCATGCAGAAAGTCCCGCTTCCTTCCGCCTGAAGCTGTTCCGCGCGCCCGCCGCCGCACCATTGCACCTGAATTTCGCCCGCAAGACTTCGCCGCAAGGCCGTGTTTTGCCCGATTATTGTACCGATCAGTCGGTACTAAACTTCCCGCTCACCGAGGAAATACATGTCGTCTACTCCGCTTCGCTATCCCGAGCGTTTCGATCTTCGCGGAACGCAGGCTGTCGTCACCGGCGGCGCGAGCGGCATCGGTTACGAGTCGGCGCGCGCGCTCGCCCAGTGCGGCGCGCGCCCCATCCTGCTCGACCGCGATGCCGGCGCGCTCGAACGCGCACAGCAAGCGCTGCGCGAAGAGGCTATCGAGGCCGCTATCTACACCGTCGACGTCACCGACGCAGACGCCGTGCGCCGCGTCGCCGACGGAGTTGTTGCCGGAGAAGGCCGTGTCGACACGCTCGTGAACAGCGCCGGCATCGCGCGACTGAACCCGGTGCTCGACACGCCCGACGACGAATGGCGCCAGGTCATGGACATCAACGTGAACGGCACCTTCTGGATGTCGCGCGCGTTCGGGCGGCACATGGTGGCGCAACGCGCGGGCAGCATCGTCAATCTCGGCTCGATGTCGGGGCTCGTGGTCAACCGGCCGCAAACGGCGGCGTCGTATATGACCAGCAAGGGCGCGGTGCACATGCTGACCAAAGCGCTCGCCACCGAATGGGCGAAGGACAACGTGCGCGTCAACGCGCTCGCGCCCGGCTATATCGGCACGGAAATGACCCTCGCGATGCGAGCGCGCCCTGAACTCTTCGACGTCTGGATGGATATGACGCCGATGGGCCGTTGCGGCGAGCCGGCCGAAATCGCCTCGGCGGTGGTGTTTCTCGCCTCGGCCGCCTCGTCCTATATGACCGGCTCGATCGTTTCGATCGACGGCGGCTACACGTCCTGGTAAGGCACAGTCAAGAGAGACACAACATGAGCGAACACGACCTCAAGACCCGCCAGTCGATTATCGACGCCTGCCGGCGCATGAATGCGCTGGGCATCAACCAGGGAACCTCGGGCAATATCTGCGTGCGGCACGAAGACGGCATGCTGATTACGCCGACGAGCCTGCCCTACGATGCGATGCAGCCCGACGACATCGTTTTTCTGACGATGGACGGCGAGCCGCGCGGCAAGCGTCAGCCGTCGAGCGAATGGCGCTTCCATCTCGACATCCTGCGCGCGCGCCCTGATGCGAATGCCGTCGTGCACGCGCACCCGGTTTTCTGCACGTCGCTGTCGATTCTCGAACGCCCGATTCCGCCGATCCATTACATGGTTGCCGTGGCAGGAGGCAGCGACATCCGCTGCGCGCCGTATGCCACCTTCGGCACCGAAGAACTCTCGGCCAACGCGCTGGCCGCACTCGAAGGCCGCAAAGCGTGCCTGCTTGCGCATCACGGCATGATCGCCACCGGTTCGTCGCTCGACAAGGCCATGTGGCTGGCCGTCGAAGTCGAAACGCTGGCGCACCAGTATCTGACGTGTCTTCAGGTCGAAGACCCGCCGCTGCTGTCCCACGAGGAAATCGACAACGTGATCGCGCGCATGGGCAACTACGGTCACCGCGACTAGGCACACCATAACCAAGGAGACAACGATGCAAAACCCGACTTCCGCAACAACGCTTCCCCGCGCGCTGCGCATCCTTCCGCTCGCCGCCGCGCTCGTGGCCGCCTTCGCCTTCGCCGCGCAGCCCGCGCACGCCGAGCCTTCGCTCAAAGGCAAGCGCATCGGCGTGTCGATCACCGGTACCGACCACTACTGGGACCTGATGGCTTTCCGCGGCGCACAGGACGAAATCAAGCGCCTCGGCGGCACCGCGATCGCGCTCGACGCGGGCCGCAAGGACCAGACGCAAATCGCGCAACTGCAAACGCTGATCGCGCAGAAGCCCGACGCCATCATCGAAATTCTGGGCAACGTCAAGGTCCTCGATCCGTGGCTGGAGAAAATCCGCGCGGCGAAGATTCCGCTGTTCACCATCGACACGGCCACGCCTTACTCGCTCAACGTGACGACCTCGAACAACTACGATCTGGGCGCGGAAATCGCCTTGCAGATGGTGTCGGACATGGGCGGCAAGGGCAACGTGCTGGTTTTCAACGGCTTCTATAGCGTGCCCGTCTGCAAAATTCGCTACGACCAGATGAAGTACGTGCTGAGCGCGTTCCCCGACGTCAAGATCATTCAGCCGGAACTGCGCGACGTGATTCCGAATACGGTGCAAAGCGCTTATTCGAACGTCTCCGACATGCTCACCAAGTACCCGACCAAAGGCTCGATCAACGCGATCTGGTCGTGCTGGGACGTGCCGCAGATCGGCGCGACGCAGGCCGTGCAGGCGGCCAGGCGCAACGAGATCAAGACCTACGCGATCGACGGCAGCCCGGATGTCGTGAAGATGGTCGCAGACCCCAGCTCGCCGGCCGGCGCGGTCGGCGCACAGCGCCCATACGAGATCGGCAAGCAGTCGGCGGCGAACGTGGCGGCGTATCTTTCCGGCGAGCAGGTGCCGCCCTTCACCTTCGTGCCTTCCGTGCTGGTGACGAAGAAGAACGCCGCCGTCACGTCTAAGCCGATTCTCGACGAAGCGGCCAAGGTCGGCGGCAAGTAAGCGCGCCAATAAGCCGATCAATCAGTACGTAGTCGGTACGTTTTGCATCTGCGCCATCGGCCTTTCGCGCCGATGGCCGCACGTTCAACGGAGGCAGCATGCGCAACGAAGAACGGCGCATCGCGATTTCGATGCAGGGCATCAGCAAACGCTTCGGCGCGGTTCAGGCGCTCGCGGATGCGGATCTCGAAGTCGAATGCGGCACGATTCACGGACTCGTCGGCCAGAACGGCGCGGGCAAGTCCACCATCATCAAGGTGCTGGCGGGTATCAACGTGCCCGATGCGGGCGAGATCCGCATCATGGGCGAGCGCGTGGACAAGCTCACGCCCGCGCGCGTCGAGGCGCTCGGCGTGCATTTCATCCACCAGGACCGGCTGCTGGTGCCCACGGCGACGGTCGGCGAAGCGGTATTTCTGCGCCACGAATTGCGCGTCGGGCCGTTCGTCAGCAAGCGGCGAATGGAGCGCGGCGCGGCCGAACTGCTCAAGAAGTATTTCGATCTCGAACTGCCGCACAACCTGCTGATTCAGGACCTGACGACGGCGCAGCAAAAGATCGTGCAGATCACGCGCGCGCTCGCGCAGCAGGCAAAAGTGCTGGTGCTCGACGAACCGACCGCGGCGCTCGTCAAGAAGGAAGTGGACAGCCTGTTCGCCGTGCTGCGCCGTTTGCGCGACGACGGCATCGCCGTGATCTTCATCTCGCACTATATGCAGGAAATCGAGTCGCTGTGCGACACCGTCACGGTGATGCGCAACGGCACCAACGTCGGCGTCGTATCGCCGAAAACCACCTCGATGGACAAGATCATTTCGATGATGATCGCGCGCGACGTCGGCGAGATGTTTCCCTCGCGCAACGCGGCGCTCGGACCGCCGCGACTCGAAGTCGCGAACCTGTCGCGCGACGGCAGCTTCCGCGACGTCACCTTGAGCGTGCGGCGCGGCGAGATCGTCGGGCTGACCGGGTTGCTCGGCTCGGGCGCGAAGGAACTGGTGCAGTGCCTGTTCGGGCTGCGTCAGGCGGACGGCGGCACGGTTTCGGTGGATGGCCGCAACGTATCGCTTGCTTCGCCGATGGATGCGGTGAAAAACGGCATCGCCATGCTGCCCGAAGACCGCCGGGCGCACGGCGTGGCGCTCGGGCTCTCTGTGCGGGAAAACATGAGCCTCGCGAGTCTCACGCGCTATAGCCGCGCCGGTTTCATGCGCGGCGGCGACGAACGCTCGGCGGTGGGCGACTTTATCCGCGAACTGTCGATCAAGACGCCCGGCGGCGATGCGCTCGTGCGCAATCTGTCGGGCGGCAATCAGCAGAAAGTGGCCATCGCCAAGTGGCTTTCCTGCCAGTCCAAGGTCTATGTGCTCGACGAACCGACGGTTGCCGTCGACGTCGCCGCGAAGGTCGAGATCTACACGCTGCTCAACCGTCTCGCGAGCGAAGGCGCGGCGATCCTCATGCTCTCGTCCGACCTGCTCGAACTCTCCGACTTCTGCGACCGCGTGCTGGTGGTGTATCGCGGCGCGCTGGTCGGCGAATTCAGCGGCGAGCGCCTGAACAGCGATCAGCTACTCGCCGCCTCGTCGGGTTCTCTCGTTTCGGAAGGAGTCACCGCATGACAGCCGTGCAACGCGCCCTGCTACACGAGGTCGCCGGAGAAACCGCCGCGCCCGCGCGCCGCCGCAAAGCCGTCGGCGGCTGGGCGATCCGGCTTGCCGCCGTCGGCACCTTCGTCGCTATCCTGCTGTATTTCGCCTTCGGCGCGCCGGGTTTCACGACGCCGGGCAATCTCATCAACATCGTCGAACAGTCGGCGATTCTCGGCGTGATGGCCTTCGGCATGTCGATGGTCATCATCGGCGGCGGCTCGAACGTGACCGACGGCGGCATCGATCTTTCCATCGCGGCCAACATGGGCGTCTGCGCGGCCGTCTACGCGAAGATGCTCACGCTCGGCTATCCGGACGCGCTCGCGCTGCCCTCCGTCGCGCTGACCGGCATCGTCATCGGCCTGCTGAACGCCATCGCGGTCGTGCGGCTCGGCATTCTGCCGCTGCTCGCCACGCTCGCGGTCATGAACATCGCGGCGGGCGTCGAGCTGACCGTCACGCAGAACACCGTCATCAGCGTGTCCTCGCCGGTCATGACCTTCATCAGTTCGGCCTCGTTGCTGGGCATCTCGGCGCTCGCGTGGACCTTCATCCTGGCGTCCGTCGCGATGATCCTGCTCGTGCACTACACCGGCTTCGGCCTGCGCCTCTACGCGGTCGGTGGCCATCCCGAAGCGGCGCGCTCCGCCGGCATCGGCGTGGGCCGCTATGTGATGTTCACGTACCTGTTCAGCGGCTTCTGTGCGGCGGTCGCCGCCGTGCTGACGGTCTCGCGGCTCAGTTCGAGCACGCCCGGTTCCGGCGACATGCTGCTCTCGGTGCTCGCCGCCGCGCTGCTCGGCACCGTGTTTTCGCGCCGCTTCGTGCCGACCATCGGCGGCACGCTGATGTCGGTGCTGTTTATCGGCTGCCTCGCCAACGGCTTCCAGTTGCTGAACGTATCGAGCTACTGGGTCAACGGCGTGCAGGGCGCGCTGATCCTGCTGGTGGTCGCGACCACCTCCTTCGCCCGCAAACCGGAGAGCGCACGATGAGCACCCTTCCCTCGCACGGCGGCGCGCGCTCGCGCCACTTTTCGCAGCTCGGCAGGCTCGCCGCCAACTACAGCCTGATCGTGGTGTTCGCGCTCATCTGCCTCGTGTTCTCGCTCGTCACGAACACGTTCCTGAGCCCGGCGAATCTGTTCAACATGCTGGTCAACAACGTCGTGCTGCTGGCGATCGTGGCGCTCGGCCTCACGCTGGTCGTATCGTCGGGCGGCATCGATCTTTCCGTGGGCGTGGCCGTCGATCTCTCCAGCATGGTGTTCGTGATGCTGCTCGCCGCCGGCCACGGCGTGCTGGCAAGCATTGCGGCGGCGTTGGGCGTGGCGGTTCTGGTCGGCGTGCTGAACGCGATTCTTATCACGCGCCTGAAGATCAGCCCGTTTCTCGCGACCCTCGGCGTGCTGTTCATCGGCCAGAGCACACAGCAACTCGCGACCGGCGGCGGCCAGCCGATCTACCTCATCACCGGCGCACCGGCCGCCGCGTTCGACGGCATCGCGCGCTCGACGCTGCTGCAGGTGCCGACGCCCGTGATCGTGCTGATTCTGTGCGGCATCGCCGTGTATCTGCTGCTGCATCGCTCGGTGTTCGGCCGGCAGATCGTCGCGCTCGGCGTGCAGCCCGGCGTTGCGCGTTACTCGGGCATTCGCGTCGCGCGGCAACTGTCGTGGGTGTATGTCGCGTGCGCGCTGCTCGCGGGCATCGCCGGCATTCTGCTGTCGGCCACCGTCAAATCGTATGTGCCGCTGTCGGGCAACGCATTCCTTCTCGACGCGATCGGCGCAACCTTTATCGGCACCACGCTCAGCAGCGAACGACGCCCGAGCGTGCCCGGCACGCTGATCGGCGTGCTGATGCTCGCCGCGATGAAGAACGGGCTGTTGCTGGTCGGCTGGAATTTCTATTGGCAGCAGGTCGGGATCGGCGTGCTGGTGTTCGTGGTTCTCGCGGCCAGCTTCGCGCTGGGCCGCCGCTCACATTAAGGCGGAGAGTTCAAGGTGACTACATTCGACGTTAGCTGCATCGGCTTTCACGTGCTGGACGTGCTCGGGCGGCCGGTCACGGCAATTCCGCCCGGCGGGCGCGCGGCCTATATCGAAGAAATCTGCATGACCGTGGCGGGCACGGCGGGCGCGACTTCGGTGGCCTGCGCGATGCTCGGCATCCGCACGCGCTCGGTCACGACCGTCGGCAGCGACGACGTGGGCGATTTCCTGCTTTCGAAGATGGAAGGCTACGGCGTGGATTGCGCGCTGGTCTCGCGCACGAAAGACGTGCAGACTTCCGCGACGATCCTGCCCGTGCGCCCCAACGGCGAACGCCCCGCGCTGCACGTGCCGGGCAGCGCCAATGCCTTCACGGTGCCCGCGCGCGATCTCGACGCGGCGCTCGACGCGCGCATCGTGCATGTGGGCGGCACGGGCCTCATGAAAGCGTTCGACGGCAAGCCCACCATCGCGCTGCTCAAGCGCGCGAAGGCGCTGGGGCGCATCACCACTTTCGACCTGATCCAGGCGACCCCGGAAACCATCGCGCTGGTCGAGCCGTGCCTGCCTTATCTCGACTATTTCGTGCCGAGCATCGACGAAGCGGCGGAGATGGCCGGCACGAACAATGTGGAAGACGTGGCGCGCTTTTTCCGCGAGCGCGGCGTGAAGAACTGCATTCTGACGCTCGGCGCGCACGGCGTGTATGTCGCGCCCGAGCACGGCGAAGCGTTCAGCCTGCCCGCGTTCGACATCGCCGTGTCCGACACCACCGGCTGCGGCGACAGTTTCACGGCGGGCATTATCGTCGGCCTGACCCAAGGCTGGGCGTTGCGCGAATGCGCGCGCTTCGCCTCGGCGGTCGCGGCGAAAGTGGCGATGGGCCTTGGCTCCCAAGGCAAGCTCAAGTCGTTCGACGACACCCTCGAAGCGATGCGCTCGCTGCCCGTGCGGCAGAACGCGCCGCTGACCGCCCCTCAATTCTGATCCCACTCGCGGAGTACATCGACATGGAAAGCAATCACACGGCGCGCCAGGTCGCGCTGGTCACGGGCGCGAGCCGCGGCATCGGGCAAGCACTGGCGCTGGGTTTCGCCGATGCCGGCTATGACGTCATCGTGACCGACTTGCCGCACACCGAAGCGGAACTGCGCAAGACCGCCGAGATGATCGGCCTGCGCGACCGCAAGGCGTATCTCTATCTGCTCGACGTGAGCGACCGCGCGCAGATCGACGAGATGACGCGGCGAGCGTTGGCGGAAGCCGGCCGCATCGACGTGCTGATCAACAACGCGGGCGTGCTCAAGCCTTCGCTGTTGCAGGATCTCGACGAACAAACCTTCGATCTGCATTTCGACGTCAACGTGAAAGGCGTGCTGATGATGTGCCAGGCCGTCGCGCCGCACATGCGCGCGCGCAAGTCGGGGCGCATCGTCAACATCGCTTCGATCGCGGGGCGGCAAGGCGTGGCCACGCAAGGCCACTATGCGGCGACCAAATCCGCGGTCATCACGCTCACGCGCGTGCTGGCGCAGGAAGTGGGCATGGACGGGGTGACGGTCAACGCGATCTGCCCCGGCATCATTCTGACCGAGATGGGCCGCAATAATCTCGGCAGCGAGGAAGCCATGCGCCACTGGGAAGACGTCGCGGCGCTCAAACGGCTCGGCAAGCCCGAAGACATCGTCGGACCCGCACTGTTCTTCGCTTCGGCGCAAGCGGACTTCGTGACCGGCCAGGCGTTGAACGTCTGCGGCGGCATCTACTTCCACTGACAGGAGACAGGCGATGATCGACACGAATCGCTTCTATATCGACGGCCAATGGGTTGCGCCGCACGGCAACGACACGTTCGCCACGATCGATCCGGCAACCGAGGCCGTGACGGGACATTTGGCGATGGGCGACGCGCAGGACGCCGACGACGCGGTGGCGGCCGCGCACCGCGCCTTCGACGCGTGGTCGTCGACGACGCGCGAAACGCGCCTGGAATTGCTCACGCGGCTGCTCGAGTTGTACAACGCGGGCGCAGAGGAAATGTCGCAGTTGATGACGACGGAAATGGGCGTGGCGAGCGGCTTTTCGCGCTCGGCGCAAATCGCGCTGGGCCGTGCGCATCTGGAAACCGCGATTCGCGTGCTGCGCGATTTCGCGTTCACCGAGCAGCGCGGCGCGACCTTGCTCGCGAAAGAGCCGATCGGCGTGTGCGCCCTCATCACGCCGTGGAACTGGCCGATGAACCAGCTCGTCGTCAAGGTCGCGCCCGCGCTCGCGGCCGGTTGCACGATGGTGGTGAAGCCGAGCGAGTTCTCGCCTTACAGCGCCCTGCGGTTCGCGCAGATGATTCACGACGCGGGCTTTCCCGCCGGTGTGTTCAATCTCGTCAACGGCGACGGCGCAGTGGTCGGCGAAGCGCTGTCGCGCGATCCGCGCGTCGATATGGTGTCGATCACCGGTTCGACGCGCGCGGGCATTGCCGTGGCCACAGCGGCGGCGCAAAGCGTCAAGCGCGTGCATCAGGAACTGGGCGGAAAATCCGCCAACATCATTTTCGAAGATGCCGATCTCGAACGCGCCGTGGCTTTCGGCGTGCGCGCGAGCTACCTCAATTGCGGGCAGTCGTGCAGCGCGCCCACGCGCATGCTGGTGCCGCGCGCGCTGATGGACCGCGCCGCGCGCATCGCGGCGCAAACGGCGAACAGCATTCGCGTCGGCGCGCCTGGGCAGGAAGGCACGGATCTCGGCCCGGTCGTCAACGCAAAGCAATACGCGCATATCCAGTCGCTGATCGAAAGCGGCATCGAGCAAGGCGCGACGCTCGCGGCGGGCGGCCCGGGCCGCCCGGAGGGCACGTCGAAAGGCTATTTCGTGCGACCCACGGTGTTCGCGGATGTATCGCCGGACATGCGCATCGCGCGCGAGGAAATCTTCGGGCCAGTGCTGTCGATCATTCCGTTCGACGACGAAGCCGAAGCCATCGCCATCGCCAACGACAGTCCCTACGGACTCGCGGGCTACGTGCAGACGAAAGATCGGGCGCGCGCGCGGCGCGTGGCGGCACAGCTGCGCGTGGGCAACGTCTATATCAACGAAGCGCCGTGGGATTCGAACGCGCCGTTCGGCGGCTACAAGCAATCCGGCAATGGCCGCGAGCACGCGGAATTCGGTCTGGGCGATTATCTGGAGATCAAGGCGATTGCCGGTTACGGCAATTGACAGTTTTGTGTCCCAGCTTATCCGATCAGATTCCACGCGCGCGTAATGATGTAATCGCCGGAATTTGATCGGAAGTCGGATAAGCGCTGTTTACGCGAAGAAAACTTCCGGGGAAAACTTCGTTACCTTCTTGTTCATGGCTCGATTCTCTCAAGAATTCGAGCCTCCACAAAATTCGGTGCGGTTCATGTCTGCGTCCGGTTGTCATCGGACTAGCTACCCACTGACTCGCGTTCGAAACGCACGAATGTGCTTTACTTGGATGCGGTTCGCCACCGAGCCGGCGTATTGCCGACGATTTTCCGGAAGACCAGTGTGAAATGACTCTGGCTTTTAAACCCTAGCATTTGAGAGATATCCACGATCGAAAGATCAGTCTCCGCAAGCAGCCGCCGTCCATGCTCGATTTTCATTCTCATGACATAAGCATTTGGCGTGAAGCCTGTTGCCAGGCGAAACTGCGTCAGGAAATGCATTCTTGTGAGCCCGGCGATATTACTCAAATCGGCCAGATAAATCGGGTCGAACAAGTGCGCGTGAATATATTCGGTTACGCGCTGAAGCCGCCAGTTGGCCAAGGGCGCCACGCGAGCCTTCTTGACAGGCCTCCGCAGATTCAACGATACGCACCGCGACGCAATGGCGAGACTGACGCTTTCGAAAACCAGGCGATTGGCGGGGCAATCCTCTTCGCTGATTTCCATAATGGCGTGGACCAGATGACGAATCGGCTTGTCGTCCAGGAAGGTAACGTTCGAGAGCACGATATCGCTACTGGCGGGATCGCCGAAAATATGTTCGTGGCATTCAGCCAGCAATACGGGAGAAAGATAGAGACGATAGGCCTCGGCCGCCTCGGTGAAAACAATACGGGTCACTTCTCCCGGCGGCACGAGCAGGCTCGAGCGAATGGGTACATCGCCTAGCGAGACTTCTTTTTTTCCGACGAGAAACCGACCCGCGCTCACGCTCCGGTTGATGGTTATCGTATGGGTGCCGTCGGTGAACTCGTGTCTGAACTCGATGGGTTGCTTCGGCTTAGGAAGGCTCCACTTGCTGAGAATCGCGCGAAAGCTGTCTTCCCGCGTAAGAAGTACCGGGCGCTGGCTCCAATGTGATTCAGGTATGGCTAAGGAGCGGGTCAAGTCAGCTTTCAATGAATCCTCCTCGAACGCTAAGGAGCCTGCAACGGACCACTTGCCGACAAGGTACAGCACCGGCGCTCCCGCGCTGGCACTCGTGTGTAATGTATCTTAATACAGCCGAATAGATTTGGAAGGATTCGAAAATTAATCACGCGATAGCTTCGTGGTCTTGACCGCCTTTGCGTTCTTATCGCTCGACCGTGCGACAGCTCACCAGCCGTACTTCATTTCCACGCCGATGTAGTCGGAGTTGCTGCCGCCGAGCTCACGGATCGAATCGCCGATCTGGAAATGAACGGCTTCGACCGATGCAATCAGATTCGTGGCAACATTCCAATCAGCGCGTACTTGCGCATAGGTTCCGGTCCATCGCGTACCGTGCCCGGCTGTGTCAGGAACGACGGCGCTTCCTTGCTGATAGATTGCATCGTTCGTGGTTACTCGCCACTGAAACGCGAACGCAAACAACAAGGTTAGTTTGCTGGACGGCTTGAGCGTGAGCGATGGCTTCACGTGGACAAGATTGGCATAGCCCGTGTAACCCGCGAGCGTGAAGTAATAGCCGTTCGGAAAGAGGGGATTGAATGTCTCCACGCGCCCGTCGTTCGGATGACGATCGCCCGAAGCGGCATCGACCTGAAGGCCCAGGCGCGGAGTCCACGGCGAGGTCAGCGTATAGCCGAATAACGAACCCACAGCCCAGGCGGCAATCGTCTTGTCGCCCACATGACCGGTCTGATACATCGACTCCACGTCATAGTCGAAGGCCGCCGCTTTTCCTGTGTATCGCAGATCGAAAACGTTCCGGTGCTCGTTGCCTTGCGCATCGAGAAACTGAGCGTCGGCGCGCGTGTAGAGCGAATAATAGCCGGAGAGATCTCCCGGGCCCGCGCCCTGACGTTCGAAACGCACGCCGCTGAAGGTCAGATGACGGTTCGAAGTGTCATCGAATGCCGAGACGTCTCGATACTGAACGGGCCGCGTCGCGTATGCGATGAATCGCCATTTCTCGCATTCATAGTCTGCCCATAGCGCGTCATATGCCTGCCGCACGTTGGGCCCATCACGAACGGAAATGAATCTCTGCAAGTCGAACGCCATTTCCTGTCGTCCGACGCGCAGCTTGATGGTACCCGGCCCGAGCGGGCTGACCCACGCAGCAAACGCTTGCTCCAGGTCCAGTGGATTCTTATCCGTCGGTCTCACTACGTCCTTGCCGAAGGCTCTCGCATCTTCGAGTTGAACGAAGAACTGAAGATTTTGACCGACGTGTGCGTCGGCATGAACCTGTGCGCGCTGGATCAAATAGGTGTCCGACTTCGCCATCGTGCTCAGACCGAACAGCGGTGTTTCGCTCACCTCGAGCCGCTCACGAAGATTAGCGCCTAGCGATATATAGGAGTCCGGATCACCTCCCAGCGGGATGTACTTGAGACTGTCCAGCGGCTTGCGCGGCACGCAGGGATTCTTGAGGACACTCCAGTCCTCCTGCCAGCGGTTGAACGAAACGGTTGGCCGCTTCGCGTTACAGGTTTGCTCGGGCGCGGCGGCATCGTGAAGTTGTGATGCTTCGCCGTCCGCCCGTGCATCCTGACAAAGGCCGAGCGCAAGCCCGGCAACCGCAATTCCTGTACATGCTGCGAGTTGCATCGTCCCGGGGCCTCCGCCCAGTTGAACGTCGTAGGTCCGGCCTCGAACACGCCAGCAGCGATAGCGAAGTTTCACGAGACGACTTTATCGACCGCATTACGGTGCATCCACGCCCGTATGGCCAGCAAGGTCACGCCCGCAAACGGCAGCAATAAAGCCCAGAATCCGACGGTGCTGTAGGCCAAAGCACCGGCGATTGCACCCAGGCCGAATGCAACGATTGCCGGAAGCATCTTTGCGGCACGCGCTCGCGAAGTGCGCTTTGCATCGGCCGTGACGCGCGGCGAACAGAGATCGAGCACGTCGAGGATGACCTGGGTCACGTTGCCCGTCATGACGGTATTCGGCACACCGGGTCGCGCGACCAACCGGCTGTGAGCGTTCTGGACACCCATCGCGCTCGCGCCGATCATTCCGCAAATCACAGCCGGCCAGCCATCGGGGGTGAATTGCCGTCCGAGATTGACTCCGGCAATGCAGAACGCCAGAAGCAGCGCCGCCTGTACCCCATACAGCATGCGTGCGCCGCGCATTGGCGTGTCAGGGTTGCAAGTACGAATGATGAAACTGCTGAGCACGACGCCAATGATGAACGCAGGAAACGCCATTAGCTTAAGAAAGACGCCCTGCCCGTATCCTGCGATTCCTGCGCCGATGAGCACGAAGTTCCCCGTCACGTGCGCCGTGAACAGACCGAATAGCGCGACAAAGCTCAGCGTGTCGAGGTATCCGGCAATCGCGGAGAGCACGTTGTCGTCATTCATGTGCCGTTCCACCAAGAGTGCTCAGCGAGAATCCACCATGCTCTATTTCGCCGCCGCATGAATCTCTGCGATGTATCCGCCGGGAAATCGAACGACCGTCGACTTCCTCTGATCCGATGTGAAAGGCTGCACGAGAACCGTCACGCCAGCGGCCTCGGCCTTCTTCATCGTGTCGTCGAAGTCCTTTACTTCATACCCGGTCGTCTCTCGTCCATACGGATAAGGCAGATGGCCGTCCGTCGCGAATATCGTGAGATTGCCGAAGCCTGACGTGAGCCGCACGCGATGGAAGGTGTCGTCACGACGGCCGATTTCCACGCCCGGCGCGCGGCGATTGTCCGAGACGATCTTGCCATGCGAGAACGCGAGCCAGTCGGTCACGAGCGCGTTTACGCTCGCCGGCGAAACATACACCCTGTTTTCCGGGACGGCTTCCAGCGGATTGTAGTTCGGCGCCTTCGTGTGCCAGTAGAGCTGCATGTGCACGCCACCCGGCCACGATACGATGGCATCGCGTCCGATCGGATCCGGGAATGTATCGACGACCACATCGGCGCCGTGCGCTTTCGCCGACTTCACTGCAGCGTCCATATCCGTGACGAGATAGCCTGTGCGCTCGTCACCGAACGGATAGGGAACCGGCGTCTTGAAGCCGAATACCGACACCGTCCCGACCGGCGTGAAGACCAGTTGCGACATCGTCTGACTGGGAGTCGGCGTCACCTGAAATACACCCTGCTGCGACTTGTGGCCTCCGAACGTGGCGACGAAGCTATCAGTGAACTTGTCGAAGTCTTCGGGTGCGACGTAAATATGAGTCGTATCGTATTGAGGACCCACCGCGAGCGAAGCCGATTGCGACGACCCACTGGAGGCTTTCGCAAATGAAGGCGATGGCACGGTCGCGACTACACCGAAAGCTACCGCAACGGAGACACAGAAAGATCGAATGTTGAGCATGGTAGTGAATTTCCTCTCTAGTTATTCAGGCGAACGCCGCCCGACGTCAACCAGGCGAGTGACCATCACGAATGCAGCAATGAGCCCCAAATGCTCGAAAAAGCTGTTCAGTGCAATGAAGTGCGCGGCGCCGTTCAGACGCCAGAAAGCGTTCGCCATGAACATGGCCACCAGCGTCAGCGCAGCCAAGCCGCCCGCCCCGAGCCATGTGAACCTGGCGAAGACGATGCATAACGATCCGGCCAGCTCCACGAAGATGGCGATGCACGCCCAGAGCCAACCCGGATGCAGCCCGAAGTGCACCTGCTCGGCGCTCGCGACGTCGAAATGCAGCAGCTTTGCGATGCCGCCGATGAGGTACGCCGAAACGAGGCTGATTCGAACGATCGGCATGACCCACGGCTGACGCAAGAGCGCGACGACCCACGATGGACTGTCCGGCATCGGATTCCCCTCTAGACCGCCCAGCACGCGCATCCCAATGCTCCCCAGAAGCCTTTGTAGTCCGAGGTCGGCGCATTGCCGGCCCATGCACGACGATGGTCGTGGCCGTGCACGCCGCACGCGCGCGCGCATCCGCATCCGGCAGCGATTTGCTGAAGCGGCGCGCCGGACTCGCCGTATTGCTTCCACGCGGCAAATCCGCCGTACTTCCGCACGGGCGACCAGTCGGGCATCGCGGGAGGCGGCGGGCTGTCGTCCAGCGAAGCGAATTCGCCGGCGGCATACACGACCTTGCCGCCTACAACCGTCAGCAAGGATGAAGCTCCCGCAACATCGTCTTCCGCGCAACCGAAATAGTCGCGGTCCGGAACGATGATATCTGCGAGTTGTCCCTCGACAATCTGCCCTTTCTTGCCGACTTCGTTCGAGAACCAAGTGACTTTCTCGGTCCACATGCGTAAGGCCGTCTCCCGGTCCAGACAATTACGCTGCGGATAGATGCGCATGCCGCCAACCGTCCGGCCAGTCACGAGCCACGACAGCGAAACCCAGGGGTTATACGACGCCACACGGGTTGCATCCGTACCCGCTGATGTCTGCACACCCTTTTCGAGCATGCGCGCGACGGGCGGCGTGGCCTCGGCAGCTCTTTCGCCGTAGCGCTCGACGAAATACTCGCCCTGATAAGCCATTCGATGTTGAACCGCAATGCCTCCCCCCAGAGCCGCGATGCGATCCATCGACTTCTCGGTGATGGTTTCGGCATGGTCGAAAAACCAGTTGAGCCCTGCGAGCGGCGTATCGTGATTCACTTTCTCGAACACGTCGAGCGCGCGGCTAATGGTTTCGTCGTAAGTTGCGTGCATGCGCCACGGCCAGCGGTTTTCCGCAAGCACGCGGACGACGCCTTCGAGATCGTCCTCCATCTCGGCCGGCATCTCCGGCCGCGCAACGCGAAAGTCTTCGAAGTCCGCCGCCGAGAATACGAGCATTTCGCCCGCACCATTGTGACGAAAGTAATCGTTGCCGTCCTTGTACTTCGACGCTTTCGTCCAGTTGAGAAAGTCGTCCTTCTCACCCTTCGGCTTTTGCGTGAACAGGTTGTACGCGAGCCGGACGGTCAGCAAACCATCGGCATCGAGCTTCTTTACGACGTCGTAATCGTCGGGGAAATTCTGCGAACCTCCACCCGCGTCGATGGCGCCCGTCACGCCTAGACGATTCAACTCGCGCATGAAGTGACGCGTCGAGTTCAATTGATACTCGAAAGGGAGCTTGGGCCCTTTTGCGAGAGTCGCATAGAGAATGCCCGCGTTTGGCTTTGCGAGCAACAGGCCCGTCGGATTGCCCGCGGTATCGCGCATGATCTCGCCTCCCGGCGGCTCCGGCGTGTCTTTCGTGTATCCGACCACGCGTAGCGCAGCGGCATTGAGCATCGCGCGATCATAGAGATGAAGCATGAAGACGGGGGTGTCGGGCGCTATCGCATTCAGTTCATCGATGGTCGGCAGACGCTTCTCGTCGAACTGATGCTCGGTGAATCCACCAACAACGCGCACCCATTGCGGCGGCGGCGTGATGGCCACTTGCGCCTTCAGCATCTCCATCGCGGTTGCAAGAGAACGCACACCGTCCCAGCGAAGCTCCATGTTGAAATTCAATCCGCCGCGAATGATATGGAGATGATTATCGATCAGGCCCGGCAGAACTGAACGGCCCTTGAGATCGATCATCCGCGTGCTGTCGGATTTCAATAGATTCATTTCGCTGTCGCTGCCGACGCCAATGAATTTGCCCCCCTTGATGGCGACCGCGCTTGCAGCCGGATTCGATTTATCCAAGGTCGTGAACCGACCATTGAAAAGAATCAGCTCAGCCTTATCCTGGTGCGATGTCATGAACGCTTCTCCTCGGATGAAGTGCCCGTCGTGGGTCGAGACGCGCCTGGATTTCGGCCCGGCAGCGACCCGAACACATGTTGATTGCAGTGTTCCTCGTTCCAGGCCGCGCGAAAATGAACGCCCGAGAACATCTTCTTTGCTACGGGAATGATCTGTTCGCCCGCCAGAATGCCCAGCAGGCCGATCAATGCGACGAGAGGCGGCGCCGGTGACGGCACGCCGATCCAGCCGTAGACCACGCCTATGAGAATTCCGGCGAGAAGTGACAGCACATACGCTTTCATCGAACTATCTCCGCAGATCCCCGGGTATCTCTTCGCGCCGGCCAAGCCGATAACGGCGGACGCGCCGCATAGCCAGGGATTTCATGCCTCCCAATATAAGTACCCTCAGTAGACTTAACGAATTAATAGTTCTTAATAAAGCATCTGACCGTCAAACATTGTGAGACTCTCGACTATGCTTTATGTAATGGCGCGCCTCGGCCAAGCGGTAACGCGTAGCCCTATTTCGCGGCTTCAACGAGGCATACAGGCTGGCGTTCCCTTGCGGACCCGAGCGTAGCGATTGAAATCTCTCTTCAAATGGACGACATCATGAGCAAAGAGAAACTGGAAGTTCTTACCCCGACGAATAGCCAGATCATCTTTATCGATCAACAGCCGCAAATGGCATTTGGGGTCCAGTCTATTGACCGGCAAACGCTGAAGAACAACGTAGTCGGTCTGGCCAAAGCCGCGAAGACATTCAATATTCCGACCACCATTACGACGGTCGAAAGCGAATCCTTTTCTGGCTTCACGTATCCCGAGTTGCTCGATGTCTTCCCGGACCATCCCACCTTGGAGCGAACGTCGATGAACTCATGGGACGACCAGAAGGTTCGAGACGCGCTAAAGGCGAATGGCCGGAACAAGGTGGTGGTGGCCGGTCTATGGACGGAAGTCTGCAATACCACATTCGCTCTCTGCGCGATGCTGGAAGGCGGCTACGAAATTTACATGGTGGCGGACGCGTCTGGTGGGACGTCGAAGGACGCACATGACTATGCAATGCAACGGATGGTTCAGGCGGGCGCCGTGCCAGTGACCTGGCAACAGGTTCTGCTGGAGTGGCAACGCGACTGGGCCCGCCGCGAAACGTACGACGCCGTGATGGGAATTGCGAAAGAGCATTCCGGTGCTTACGGCATGGGCGTCGATTACGCGTACACGATGGTCCACAAAGCGCCCCAGCGCACGCAAAAAAAGCACGAGTCTCTCGCAGCTGTTCCGGCGAAGGGCTGAGCGGTGCTGCATTCTTGAACCTAAGAGGCTCGCAGCGGAATGGGTTGAGTGTTCTTGCTCCGGGCCGATGGATTGCCCGCACTATCGACATTTGCCAAGTTGAACCCGGATTAATGGAACCCTATATTCTTTCCCTTCTCGCCGGCCTTCTCGCTGGCGTCATTTACAGCGCCATTCGCGTGCGTTCGCCTGCGCCGCCCATCGTGGCGCTCGTGGGGCTGCTGGGGATGGTGATCGGCGTGCAACTGATCCCTGTTGGGCATCAGATCTTGACGAGCTTGTTGGGTTAATCCGCGCGGCCAGGCTCTCAGTCTTCCCATTGCGAGCCCAGAATCAGGCCGCAAAAATTGACGCGGTGGAAGTCGGGATTACACCGCTCCAGCACATCCGCGTTGACGTTCCCAAACGTTGATTCTGGTCGCCATAGCATGCCATCGGCCAATGCGTTGATGACAAGCACTTTGAACGCTGATTCGCGCGGATACGCACGAACCACTGCGGCGCGATCGTTATCCGATATCTCGTCGAAGTGCAATGCCATCAAATCCGTTTCGACGCCGGCTCGCAACAAGCTGACGAGCGGGGAATCGATTTCATCCAGCCCGAATGTCGAGTGCAGCACGATGGCGTGCCATACGTTGCGCAATTCGACCCCGGATATCCCATGCGACATTAAGAACTCGCATGCGGCGTCCGCACTGTCCAACTCGAAGCGGCGATTAGAGTCGCCGAAACGCCGCGCGAGTCCGTGGTGGTGAAAGGTCGCCGCAACGAACAAAAGTTCCTTTGGATAATCGACCGTCCTGTACCGCCCTATGAGCGACGCAAACAGGAAGACGCGGAATGCGTGGCCGAGCAGAACATCCGGCATCTCCTGCGCGACAAGGGCGACCGCACATCGCGCCATATCGCTGTCCGGTATCTCGACTCCCGCGACCTGCGCCGTCATTGCTTCTCCTTGTTCGATTCCGCGGACCCTGGCGCTGCTGCCTTGACGGCCAGCCGAAAAGCATTGCGTCTCAAATGCAATTTTGGAGTAAATAGCCTCTCCATGACTGAGATGCCTGTTCGAGTGTAGGTCGAACGGTCGCTAAACACTCTTAATTTTATTTAATTATGTTTTGGAAAATAGAAAGCATGCTTTTTGGTCTATACGAATGGGAAATTGAATCGGAATCTTTTAATTGTTTCTTTTCCGCTCCAATTTTTTTGCTCTGCACCTTATAGGCGTGCGCATATGCTTCGCCTCACAACGAAGCAAAGCGAGTTCCAAATTCATGGCAAAGAATCGAAAGTCATCTCAGTTGTCGTGACCGCGACTATGCTGCACGAGACACCAGTCACTACCCATGACTTGATCGTCGCCGAGCGGCCCTCTGCCGTTTGCCGCGCAAAGTGCCGAGAACGAATGCGTGTCCATGCCGTATGCGTGGATAGACGATACCGCATTGCCAACGTGCATCGCCTTCCGCACGGCTTGCAGCAAGTGCGCGGCCTCTCGATAGTCGTGCCATTCCCGCCCTCCCGGAAAGAAGGCGCATGCCGCTTCCAGCACGCTCTGAGCCCGTACATAATCGCCCTTTGTATAGCGGAACAGCGCAAGACTGAGAGCCGCTCGCAGTTGCAGCGAAGACGCGCCCTGACTCACCGCCGTGTCCAGCGCCTTGATGAAGCACCGTTCTGCCTCGGTCGAGGCTCCGTTGGTCTTCGATCCATTGAGTTCGACCGGCTCACTGATCGATAACTCTCCGCGAAGACGATAGAGTTCGCTCGCGAACCACATGTCCCCGGTTTCCTCGCAACGCTCTAAAGCGCGAGCGACTATGGTCGCCGCTTCGTCGCGCCTGCCGGCTCGCCCCAGCGCGCTCGCGTATTGAGCGATCAGCATCGCGTTTGGCGCGCGGAAGCCGAGGGCATCCAGTTTCGTGATCGACTCGGCGAATTCACGCAACTGCAAAGCGTTCGCGTCATCGAGAGAGGCGAGATATCCGGAAAACGCGTGGCTGCACGCCTGCGGGATGTTGAGCCCCATGCGCGTCGAGATTTCATGCAACGTGCCGACGGCTTCAGCCGCACGCTCCAGCTCGCCCGACAGCAGCGCAACAGGAATCGCGGCCTCGATCAATACGTAACAAATGACGATGGCTTGCTCCTGCGCGAGCGCGTCGATTACGCATTGTTCGGCAATTTGCAGTGCTCTGTCTCGCTCTCCTCTCATCCACAAGACGCGCGCGAATGTCGCGCTGCTGACGACGTGCTGATCGATGGAGCGGCCCAAGGGCATCCAGAACAGCAACTCCCGCGCACGCAATAAAAAGCGCCGCAGCGCGGTATAGGCTTCGTGCTGGTCGCCCGCATAGTGTGACGCGATGCCCACGATGCGGTGCCCCAGCAGCCGGTCGCTATTAACGTTGCATGCGTCGCTTGCATCGGCATCGCACGCGCGCTGCTCCAGCGCCCTGAAGCGCCTGGCAAACGACAAAGCGTCAGACGCGTCGCCGGCACTCGTGGCAGCGTTCCACATGCCCCATAGCGCACGCGCTTCGAAGTTAGTATCGCCGAACGCGATCGCCAGTGACAGTACCTCGGACCACAAGGCACTCGTCTTGTTGATCGGACCTTGCACATAGACAAGCGCCGCCGCAAGCGCCGCCTTCAACTCCATGCACACGCGCTTCGAACTCCGTGTGGCGATGCCATCGGGCGCGTTCTGGATTGCATCGAGCGAACGGCGCGCCCAGGAGCAGCATTCGTCGACCGACGATAGTTCGAACAGTAGCCGCACGAAGCGGACCGACAGTGCCTCGCCAATGGATTTATCGCCTTGCGGAGAGAACGCCCACGCAAGCGCCGCGCGCACGTCTTCGAGCAATTCGCGCATATTGCGCTGCCACGCCCATGAATTCCGTGACAACGCCGCGTCCGATGCATCGCCCAACAGCGTCGCGAAATATCGTGCATGGCTCAGACGCGCAGTGCGTCGCTCGCCGTTGTGATCGAGCTTTTCGAGTCCATAGGCGCGGGTCGTTTCGAGCAGCCGATACAGGGTCCCATTCACGCCGCTCGATCCCACGATCAGAGACTTCTCCACGAGACCCGAGACGGCCGCGATGATGCCGTATTCGTCCAACGAGCCGTCGGCCACGACTGCGATAGCGGCGGGCATCGTGAAGCCGGCGGAGAAGATACTCAAACGCCGGAGCGTTGCGCGCTCGGTCGGATCGAGCAGTGCATAGCCCCAGTCGAACGTCGCCCTCAGTGTCTGATGCCGCGGCAACGCGGAACGGTTTCCTCCGGTCAGTACGCGAAAGCGGTCATCGAGAAGCGATGCCAGGGTTTCCAAACCGAGGATCGTCGCGCGCGCGGCGGCGAGTTCGATTGCGAGCGGGATACCATCGAGACGTCGGCAGATCGTGTGAATCAGCTCGACACTGCGTTCGTCGGATGGAAAAAGCGGGTCGATGGCGCGGGCGCGCGAGCAAAACAACTGTACGGCGCTGCATTGCGCGGTGTCATGTTCAGGACCGGGCTGCGCGGGCACGTGCAACGGTTCCACGCGATACACACTTTCATGGACGACCTTGAGCAGTTCCCGGCTGGTCGCCAGCACGCGCGTCTGATCGCCGATCCCGATGAGCGATGCCGCCAGTTCAGCGGCCGGCCCGACAATCTGCTCGCAGTTATCGAGCACGAAAAGTATCCGCGGCCCGCCCACTTCCTTGCCAATGCGCGCAAGCGAAAGCGGCCCTTCCACCGGGTTGATGCCCAATGCGCTCGACGCTGCATCCAGCATGCTTTCATGGTCCGTGGCGGACGCGAGCGAAATCAGATACACGCCGTCCGGGAACAACTCGAGCGCGCGATGACCGACTTCGATGGCGAGTCTCGTCTTGCCTATGCCGCCCGCGCCCAAAAGGGTGACGTGCCTGCCGGTGCCGAGCGAGTCGATGATCTCGGTGATTGCGTCATCGCGTCCGATTATCTCGGTTGCACTCACGGGAAGATTATTCGGCGCGAACTGCCCGATGTCCGCTTCCGTGGAAAACAAAGCATCGTGCGACGCTGCGTCCGGGCTCTCTTGCGTCATCGCGCGGGAGAGTCGGTAGCCGCGTCCGGATATCATCTGAAGAAGGCCCCGGCTGTCTCCCAACAGGCTTCTCAGGCGGCACAGATGAACATGGAGATTGTTTTCTTCGACCACCGTATGCGGCCAGACCTGTCTCAGCAGATCGTTCTTCGATACGAGCTCGCCGCGCGCTTCGATCAGCACGGCGAGCACGTCGAACGCGCGGCCGCCCACGCGTAGCGGCGCGCCATTGCGCAGCAACTGTCGACGGTCGAGATCGACGTCCAGCGAGCCGATGCGGATCATAGGTGTGAGTCCAAGGTAAGTGCGATGCTTCGTCGTCGCCGCTGCAACGAGGCATCACATTTGCGCGGCGATCACGGGCCGCGCAGTCGGTCCCCTGTTCTGGGGTTTCGTTCGTCGATTCTTAGATGAGCAACCGGCCACGCGCTTTCTCTTCGCCGGCTCGCGGTTGCGAATGTAGTCGGGTCTGACCAACCGAAGTGCCGTCCCGGTCGTTATTCTTTCCTGAACGAAGCACCGTGTCTGTCAAATTCGACTGAATTCTGTGACGTTTTCACTATTACGACGATGGAAGCCCGTTCGACGACATAAGGCAAGCCGTACAGGCAATGACGCGCCTGGTTCCGAGGAAGGGACGCCGGACCAGTCTGATCTGACCACCAGGCCGCCACCGGCGGCCTCCACGACGCCCGGCACCTCCTTCTCGTGACGTCGTATCTTTCACCTGCCCTGATCAACGCCTGCCGTAGCCTTGGCGTGAACGCGATCGACGAGGCTGGCAACGCATTCGTGAAAGACGGCAACACTCTGGTCCTGATTTCCGGTCGACCGCGCGTCAGGGTACTACGTCGACCCAGCCTCTGGTCCAAGCGATCGCTTCAGGTCATCCTCGCGCTGCTCGTCAGGCCAGCGCTACTCCACGAAAGCAGACGCACGATCGCAGTGTTCGCCGGCGTGAGCACCGGCACCGCGCACACCACCGTGCAAACGCAACTGCAGCGTAAGGACCTCATCGAGCGCGAGGACGGAATGGCTTTCACCAACTTCGACCGGTTGCTCGATGAATGGGTCACCCTGTATCCCTCGCTCCTGAGGGAAGCACTGCAACTCGGAAGATACCGCGCGACGGAGCCGAACTGGTGGACCGACATGCTGGCGCCGAACGATGAATGGATGTTGGGACTTCTCGGCCGGAAAGGCCCGGATCTCGCGCACGCTCATGCCGCGCGCGTACATCGCGATGATGCGCTCGTCGAAGCCGGTGAAGCGACGCTCGTGTTTGGGAATCAAGATCGGTTCGAAGCTGCCGTCGCGGTCGCGGGGCACTTCGACGCGTACCGCCCCCCCGATCGGTGATCACGGTCTTGCCGCTGGCGCCGTTGCGTTCGTTGGCCTGCCCGGGTGGCTCCGACGCGCCCGGCGAGTGGCCCATGTGCGGATTCATCTCGGCATCCATTGCGCGCTCGATGAGCGCCCTGTCGAACGCGATCATCAGATCCTGAACCTCGGCAGGCGTCATCGACCGCTTGACCAGTTGGTCCGGCAGTTCGCCGGGCGGTTCAGGCAGCGGCCCGCGGGCCGCTGCCTGCGAGGCTACCGTATGTTTCTAGGGCAATGAAACATGAGGCAAACTTCGCACAAGTCGCGGCAGCAATTCCATTACCGGTAACTTCAACACGTCGGCCAGTTCATCAATCGTGATCCGCTCCCTTCCATCTTCGCCGACTAGCGTGACGACACTCCCAACACCCACGGCCGGCAGATCCGTCAAATCGATCACCGTATGCTGCAACGAACGACGACCCATCACCTGTGCCTGCACACCGCTTACCAACACGCGGCCGAGCGGCGGCACATGATTAAGTCCGTCGCCAAAGCCGATCGGGATGACACCCACACGCATCGCCCGCTCGAGACGAATCGGCGCCGAATAACCGATGCCGAGCATCGATCCGGCCGGATGCTGCTGTACATGAATGATCCTGGCACGTACCGCTCGCAGCATCGGCCGCAGAGATACCTGCTCCATCCATTCGCGATCGAGCGCCCCGTACAGCAGCCGCCCCGGATCGACCGCGCGATAGTTCAGGTCTGGATGCGCGATCATTACGCGCGAACTGGCAAGCATCGTCGTCACGTTGTCGAACCCTGCCGCGCTCGCATCGGCGAGCGCGGCATCGAATACGCCGGCCTGACGGGCGGTGATCGTCTCGTCGCCGGGCGAACTGAGGTGCGTATAGATGCCCTTCAACCGCACGACCGACTGCGCGGCGAGCGCGCAGAACGCATCCGCCCATTGCGACGGCAGGAAGCCGAAACGCCCGAATCCCGGATCGATCTCGACGAACGCGTCCACCGCGACGCCGGCCGACACGAAGGCATGCAGGCTTTCCATGCTCTGGATCGTCACCGTCAATCCAAGCGACGCGACGCGCGCGGCATCCTCTGGCAACGTCGACGCGAACAGCAGCACTTCCCGGTCGATGCCCGCCGCGCGAATCGCCACTCCCTCTTCGGGACTGCCGACGCAAAATCCGTCGACGCCCGCGGCGGCCGCGAGCCGTGCGACAGTCGCCGCGCCGAAGCCGAAGCCATTGCCCTTGCAGACGAAGTACACCTTCACACCGTCGCGCACCAGCGAACGCGCCACCGCGAGGTTCGCGCCGATCGCGCCGCGATCGATTTCCGCCCACGCGGGCCGCAACAGTCTCAATTCACGCGCTTGCGGATCGTTTTCGTACATGATGCGAACGCTCCTCAAAGACTGTCGACAACGGCCGCGGCGATACCATTCGAGCGCGCGAACTCGCGGTCCTGCCGCTCGCGCAACTGCTGGTTCGACAGCGAGCGCAACTGCACGCGCGCCGCGTCGGTCGCCGCCGGATCGACGCTCACCCGCCGGCGGTCGATCACGACGCCGTACACGTCCGCCGCCATCCGCGCCGAGATCCGCTCGTCGAGCACGTCGTCCAGCACGGCCTGCGCGTCGCGCTCCCACGGATGGCCGTAACCCGCGCCGCCCGCCGCGATGTGGCACACCGCATCGCCGCGCGTCAACGCGGTGACTGAACTCGGCATGCTCGGCAGCAGCGTCGATGCGCCGTCGCGCGTGAGCACGTTCAGCGACGGCGAGCCGTCGAGCCCGCCATGCGATCCGGTCGGACGATGCGCGCGGCGATCGGAACGCAGCCCGAGCGACGCATGGTCCGCCAGCAACTGATAGGTCCGCCGCATCGCGAGGCCACCGCGATGCTTGCCCGCGCCGCCCGAATCGGTGACGAAACTGTATTCGGAGACCTTCAGCGGCAGCCGTGCCTCGATCAGTTCGACCGGCTGGTTCGACAGATTGCCGAGCGGATTCGCAATGCCTTCGCTGCCGTCGTTGCGACCGCCGCCGCCCCAACTGCCGAGAATGCCGTCGGTGATCAGCCAGTTCCCGCCGTCGCGCGCGCGGCCGGAAATCGAGACGACCGAGGGGCCGCCTTCGCCGAGCGCCGGAATCGCGTCGGGCACGATTTGCGCGAACGCCCCCTGCAGCACGTCGAACATCCGGTACGCCATGATCCCGCGCGCCGCGCACGCAGCCGGCTCGACCGGATTCACGATCGATCCGCGCACCGCGAACACACTCACCGCGCGCGAAAAGCCTTCGCAGTTCGGCACGTCGACGCCGATCGCGCAGCGCACCGCCGCATACGCGACCGACTGCGTGGTCGCGAACGGCCCGTTGATCGCGCCGGCCACCTGCCCGTCGGTGCCGGCCCAGTCGATCGACACTTCGTCGCCTGCGATCGTCACCTTCACGCGGAACGCGATCGGCTTCGGCTCGTCGCCGAGCCCGTCGATGAAGTCCTCGTAGCGATACTCGCCGTCCGGCATCGCGCGGATCGCCTGGCGCGTGAGACGGTCCGCGTAGTCGTGCAGCGCATCGACGAGCCGCGCGAAACCGTCCGCGCCGTATTTCTCGAACAGTTGCGTGAGTCCGCGCGAGCCCGCGCGGCACGATGCGATCTGCGCGCGCAGGTCGCCGCGCAGCTGGTCCGGCATCCGCGAGTTCGTTTCGAGCAGCGCGAGCAGCGTGTCGTTCTGCTCGCCGCCGTCGACGAGCTTCATCAGCGGAATGCGCAGGCCCTCCTGGAAAATCTCGGTCGCGCCGATCGCCATGCTGCCCGGCGCCATTCCGCCGACGTCGGTGTGATGCACGATCGTCGCGACATAACCCTCGATGCGGTCGCCGAAGAACACCGGCTGGATCAGGTAGACGTCCGGCAGGTGCATGCCGCCCGACGTATACGGGTCGTTCATGATGTACACGTCGCCCGGCTTGCCCGCGTCGCGATAGCGGTTCACCACGTTGCGCATCGCGGCCGGAAACGCGCCGAGGTGGATCGGCAGCGTGAGGCCCTGCGCGATCACCCGGCCTTCGCGGTCGAACACCGCGGTCGAGAAGTCCATCGAGTCGCGCACGATCGGCGAATACGCGGAACGCAGCACGACGAGCGCCATTTCGTCGGCGATCGAGCCGAGCGCGTTTTTCACGATCTCCAGCGTGATCGCGTCGGTCGTCGCGGGCGAGGTCTGGTCGGCATTCATGCGGGTTGCTCCGTAAGCGTAATCACAATGTTTTCGTGCCCGTCGACGCGCGCGGTCGCGCCCGGCGGCACCACGCAGGTCGAGTCGTATTCCTCGACGATCAGCGGCCCCGGCCGCTCGCGTTCGCGCAGGTCCGCGCGCGACACGACCGGCGTATCGACGAAACCGTGCGTCTTGCCGAAATACGCGCGGCGCGACGCGCGCGCGCCGGCAGCGCCGCGGCTGCCGCCCGCGCGGCGGGCGTCGTATGCGCGCGCCTTTTCGGAGGCGAGGCTGCCGACCGCGCGCAGGTTCACCAGTTCGATCGCATCCTCTTCCGACGCATGGCCATAGGTGCGCGCGTGCTCCGCATGGAACGCGCGCGCGATGCCGGCCGCGTCCACCGCGTCGCCGGAACGCCAGGCAAGCGGCACGGTCAGTTCGTACGCCTGCCCCGCGTAACGCAGGTCGAGCGCGCACGCCACCTCGATGTCGCTGCGCGCGTTGCCTTCGGCCGCCATGTCGGCCTTCGCGCGCGCAACGAGGTCTTCGAGCGCATCGCCGAGCAGGCCGGCCGCCGCAGCGTCGAGACGGCAGAACATCGTCTGCATGAATTCGTGCTGGGTGGTCGAGAACAGCAGCCCGAGCGCGCTGAACACGCCGGGGCTCGGCGGCACGATCACCGTGCGCATGTCGAGCAGTTCGGCGATCGCGTGCACGATGATCGGGCCGTTGCCGCCGAACGCGAACAGCGCGAACTCGCGCGGATCGCGGCCGCGATAGGTGGACACGGCCTTCACCGCACGCGTCATCGTCGACGCGGCGATCGAGAACACGCCGTACGCCGCCTCGTGCAGGTCGGTGCCGGTCGGCTCCGCGACCTGTGCGCGCATCGCGTCGAGCGCCTTCTGCCGGTTGATCCGCAATTCGCCGCCGGCGAGATATTCCGGGTTCAGGTAACCGAGCGTGAGCACCGCGTCGGTCAGCGTCGGCGTCGTGCCGCCCGCGTCGTACGCGACCGGCCCCGGCACCGAGCCGGCCGAATCCGGGCCGACCTTCACGAGACCACCCGCGTCGATGCGCACCATGCTGCCGCCGCCCGCGCCGATCTCGGACACGTCGATGAACGGCAGCTTCACCGCATGGCCGCCGCCCTTCACGAGCTTGCTGCTGACGTTGATGCCCGCGCCGACTTCGTATTCGGTCGTGCGCGCCGGCTCGCCGCGTTCGATGATCGCCGCCTTCGCGGTCGTGCCGCCCATGTCCACCGTGATGCAGTCCGCGTAGCCGGACGCCGCCGCGACCGAGGCGCCCGCGATCACGCCGGCCGCCGGCCCCGACTCGATGATCGCGGCGGGCTTCTGCATCACCGCTGCCGCGCTCATCACGCCGCCGTTCGAATGCATGATCTGCACCGGACCGGTCATCCCGATCGCGCGCAGCTTGTCGATCAGCGAATGCAGATACCGGACGACGACCGGCCCGAGATACGCGTTCACCACCGTCGTGCTGGTGCGTTCGTACTCGCGGATTTCCGGCAGGATCTCGTGCGAGCAGGTCAGGTACACGTCGTCGCCGAGCACGCCGCGCAGCAGGTCGCGAATGCGAATTTCGTGCGCCGGATTCGCATACGCGTGGATCAGGCTGATCGCCACCGCGTCGATGCGTTCGGCCGCGATGCGGCGCGCGACGTCGAGCACCTGCGCATCGTCGAGCGACCGTTCGACCGAACCGTCCGCGTTCAGCCGCTCGTCGACCTCGTAGCGATGGCGACGCTTCGCGAGCGGCTCCGGCTTGCGGTAGCCGAGGTTGTACAGCATCGGCACCCGCAGCCGGCCGATCTCGACCACGTCGCGAAAGCCGCGCGTCGTCACCAGCGCGGTCTTCGCCCCCTTGCCCTCCAGCACCGTGTTCGTCGCGACCGTCGTCGCGTGCACGAGTTCGGTGACCTGCCGGGGATGCGCACCGAGCGACGACAGCAGCGCCTCCAAACCCGACACGATCGCGAGACCGTAATCGTCCGGTGTCGACGACACCTTCTTCGTATGCACCACACCGTCGTCGCCGATCACCACGATATCGGTGAACGTCCCGCCGATATCCACGCCGGCCCGGTAAAGTCTTTCCGCCATTGCACCCATTGCCCACCTTGCTCCGTATCGATGCGGCGCCGAACCCGCCGGCGCCGCGCCCAGTTGCTGCCTGCTGCTTGCCTTCCGTGTTCGAAGCCGTCAGCCGGCCTCTCCGCCGCCAATGCCATCGCAAGATAGCATTTAGTGAATCGATTCACCAAAGGCTTTTTTGTAACGCGGCGGCGGTCCTTCGCTAGAACTTATGCACGATGCCGATGCTGGCCACCGTCTGGTTGCGCGACGTCGAAGGCAGCATCGTTTCGATCTGCGCGGCCGGCGAGCCGTCCGGCGTCGCCGGGATCGGGCCGCCGGTCGGCCGCGGAAACACGCCGCCGCCGGTGCGCATCCAGATCAGTTCCGCATAGACCGACGTGCGCTTCGAGATGAACTCGTCGACCAGCAGGTTCACCTGATGCCAGTGCACCTGGGTCGGCCCCTGCGGCCCGCCGCTGATGTCGTTGCTCGTGTACGTGTACGCAGCGCCGACCAGCAGCGTCGGCGAGATCGAATAACGCAGGTTCGCCTCGTAGTTGTTGAACCGGTAGTTGACGCCGCTTGTCAGCGTCGTGCCGACGTCGTCGTAGATCGCGTTGCTGTACATCAGGCTGAACTTCGCGGAGCCGAACACGTACGACGCGCCGACGCCCGCGATCTGCTCGCGCTTCGATGTGATCGGCGCGTCGCAGCAGGTGATCGCGCCGTTCGTGTTCACGGTCGACGTCGTGTTCACGCCGGGCCGGTCGTACAGCGAGTACGCGGCCGCGATCGCGAACGGGCCGCGCGTGTAGAGCGCGCCGAGCGACCACATCCGGTTGTTCGCGAAGTCGCCGGGCGCGTTGCTGAACGCGTACATCGCGGTGCCGGTGAAGCCGCCGATGTTCGGCGACGTGTACTTCACCGAGTTGTTCACGCGCAGGAAGTCGTCGGTGTTGTCGTTGTCGTACGGATGCGAGAACATCACGCCACCCCATGCGCCGTTCGACGTCATCGTCTGCAGCGTGCCGACGATCGCATCGTACTGACGCCCGAACGTCAGCGTCCCGTACTGCGGATGCGACAGCCCGACGAACGCCTGGCGGCCGAACATCCGGTTGTTCTGCCCGAGCGCGCCGTTCACCGGATTGAAGCCGTTTTCGAGCGTGAATATCGCCCGGTAGCCGCCGCCCAGATCCTCCGCGCCCTTGAGCCCCCAGCGGCTGCCGTATTCGCCGTTGCCGGTCAGTTGCACCGCGCTGCTGCCTCCCTGGTTAGACGACCAGGTCAGCGCCTGATCGATGATCCCGTACAGCGTGACCGAACTCTGCGCGTGCGCCGCACCGCCTACCCCGGCCAGCACCGCCATGGCAATCCATCTGACTTTCACTGCAGCATCTCCAAACAAGGCGTCGCAGGCACCCCGCTGCGCGGCGACAAGGTTGATATTCGCTAGTGAATCGATTCATAAAGAGGCGACATGAAGCCCACACCGCTTCGGGGGATCGACCCGCTCGCGTGACGCAATCGGCTCAATCCCCTCGCCGTCGGGCGATTCCCTTCGGGATCGCCGCCAGCAGTTCGGCCGTGTAGCGTTCGGCCGGCTCGAACAGCACCCGCGCGGCCGGCCCGGACTCGACCACGCGGCCGTCGCGCATCACCGCGACGCGCTCGCACAGTTCGCCGACCAGCGCGAGGTCGTGACTGATCACGACGAGCGTGACGCCGGCCGTGCGATGCAGATCGCGCAGCAGCCGGATGATCTCCGCCTGGATCGACACGTCGAGCGCCGACGTCGGCTCGTCCGCGACGATCAGTTCCGGCCGCCGCGCGAGCGCGCGCGCGATGCCGACCCGCTGCCGCTGCCCGCCCGACAGTTGATGCGGCAGGCGCGACAGCACCACGCGCGGCAGCCGCACCATCTCCAGCAGTTCGGCCACCGGCACGCCGTCGCGGCCGATCGCTTCCGCCAGCGTCGTCGCGATCGTCTTGCGCGGGTTCAGCGAATTCGTCGTGCTCTGGAACACCATCTGCACCTGCTGGCGAAACGCGGCATGCTCGCCGCGCGACATCCGCGCGAACGGCACGCCCTTGAAGCGGATCTCGCCGGCGCTCGGCTCGGTCAATTGCACCATCATCCGCGCGAGCGTGGACTTGCCGCTGCCGCTTTCGCCGACGATCGCGAGCGAGTCGCCCTTCGTCACGCGCAGGTCCACGCCGGACACCGCGTGAAAACGCTGCCGGCTGAACAGCCGCTCGACGGCGGAGCGCCCGGACGCATACGACTTGCCGACGCCCGATAGTTGAAACAGCGCGTGCTGCGCGACGCCGCTAGTTGACATGGCCCGCTCCCGGTCCCGTTTCGTGATGCGCCGGCCCGGATGCGGGCAGGCGCGGAATGCTGTCGATCAACTGCCGCGTGTACGGATGCGCCGGCCGCAGAAAAATCGACTCGACGTCGCCGTGCTCGACCACGTTGCCCTGCTTCAGCACGACCGCGCGCGAGCACAGTTCAGCCATCAGGTCGAGGTTGTGCGTGATGAACACGAGCCCGATCCGCAGTTCGTCGACCAGCGTGCGCAGCAGTTCGACGATCTGCGCCTGCACGGTCACGTCGAGCGCGGTGGTCGGCTCGTCCGCGATCAGCAGCGACGGCTCGCAGACGATCGCCGCCGCGATCATCGCACGCTGCTTCATCCCGCCGCTCAGTTCGTGCGGATATGCCTTCGCCGTGCGGCGCGGATCGCGAAAACCGACCCGCTCCAGCACCGACTCGATCTCGTCGCGCAGCGCCTCGCCGCGCAGCGGGCGGTGCGCGCGGATCACGTCCGCGAGCTGCGTGCCGATCGTGAAGGCCGGATTCAGCGCGGTCGCCGGGTCCTGGAAGATCATCGACAGCCGGCTGCCGCGCAGCGCGCGCAGCCGCGACTCCTTCGCATGCGCGAGGTCCTCGCCTTCGAACAGGATGCGGCCGCCGCTCACGCGCCCGCCGCTGCCGAGCAGCCCGAGCACCGCGAGCGACGCGACGCTCTTGCCCGAGCCGGATTCGCCGACGAGGCCGACCGCCTCGCCCGCCGACACCTGGAAGTCGAGGCCGTGCAGCACCTCGGTGGCCGCCCGCCCCTCGCCATACGCGACCCGCAGGTCTTCGACCGAAAGCAGCAGATCGCTCATGCGGCACCTCCCGTCGTTTCCGCGGCGCGCTGGCGGCGGCGCGGGTCCAGCACCGTGCGCATCGCGTCGCCGACCAGGTTGAACGCAAGCACGCTGACGAACACCGCCGCGCCGGGGAAAATCGACACCCACCAGTCGTCGGTGAAGATCAGCGCGCGCGAGTCGGACAGCATCGCGCCCCAGCTCGGCGTCGGCGGCTGCACGCCGAGGCCGATGAAGCTCAGCGACGCCTCGACGATGATCGTCACGCCGAGCAGCAGCGTCGCCTGCACCAGCACCGGCGACACGATGTTCGGCAGCACGTCCGACAGCAGAATGCGCGCCGCGCCCGCGCCCTGCAGATGCCGCGCGGCCACGTATTCGGCCTGCACCTCGGTTTTCGCGAGACTGTACGTGAGCCGCGCGAGACCGGGCGCGTACAGCACGCCGATCAGCAGCACGAGCTTCGTCTCGTTGGTCAGCGCGAACGGGCCGACGTGCAGCGTGTCGGTGCCGGTGATGCCGACGAGCGCGATCGCCCAGATCAGCAGCGGGATCGACGCAAGCACTTCCATCGTCTTCATCAACGCCTGGTCGATCCATGAGCCGGACTTGTAGCCGGCGACGAGCCCGATGCCGGTGCCGAGCACGACGCCGATCGCGACCGCACACACGCCGATCGACAGCGAAGCGCGCGCGCCCCAGATCGTGCGGCTCAGGATGTCGCGGCCCACCTGGTCGGTGCCGAACCAGAACGCGGCGCCGGGCGCTTCGAGACGATGCTCAACGTACAGTTGCAGCGGGTCTTTCAGCGGCAGCAGCGGCGCGCAGACCGCGAGCGCGACGAGCGCGGCGATCAGCACGACGCCAATCGCGCCGGTCGGCTCGCGCATCAGCGCGCGCACGAGACGGCCCGCGCCGCGCGCGATCGACGCGAGCGCGGACGGTCTGTCGGGCAGCGCGCGCATGGAGGAATCAGCCATCATTTTCGGTTCGCCTTCGGGTCCAGATAACCGTGCAGAAGATCCGCACAGGTGTTCGACAAGATGAAGATCGTGGTGATCACCAGCACGATCGCCTGCACGGTCGGATAGTCGCGCTGGAAGATCGCGGCCAGCAGCGCGCGCGACAGGCCCGGCAGGTTGAAGATCTGCTCGACGATCAGCGCCCAGCCGAACATGTAGCCGTAGCTCATCGCGGCGGTGCTGACGAGCGGCGGCAGCGCGTTCTTCAGCGCGTACATGCGGATGCGCGCACGCGGCAGGCCGAGCGCGCGCGCGGTTCTCACGTAGTCCTGCGACAGCGCGTCGACCATGCTCGTGCGCACGAGCCGGCTCAACACCGAGATGTAGTACACCGACATCGTGAGCACGGGCAGCGCGAGCGACTGCATATGCGCGAATCCGCCGTCGCTCCACGACGTCAGCCCGCCGACCGGAAACCATCCCGTTTTCAGTGCGACATAGCGGATCAGCAGCAGCCCGAGCCAGAACGACGGCACGGACAGGCCGACGATCGCGATCACGCGCAGCAGATGATCGGCCGCGCTGTTCTCCTTCAGCGCGGCGACCGTGCCGAGCACGATCGACACGACGACCGTGAACACGAACGACAGGCTCACCAGTTCGACCGTCGCGGGCAGCGTCTCGCCGATCTGCGGCCCGATCGCGCCGCCCGACACGTACGACGTGCCGAAGTCGAGCGCCACCGCGTTTGCGAGCCAGTGCCCGTACTGCTCGGCGACCGGCCGGTCGAGCCCGTACTGATGGTTGAACGCGGCAATCTGGTCGACGGTCGCGTCGCTGCCGAGCGTGAGCCGCGCGGGCGACACCGGCGTCGCGCGGCACATCGCGAACAGCAGCGCGCTGACGACGACGAGCAGCAGCGCGGACGACAACAGGCGGGAAATCACTTTCATCGCGACCTCATCCGGCGGAAACGGCGACCTGGCCGAGCGCGAGCGAGAAGCCGGTGCTCACCTCGAAATTCTTCACCTGGCTGCGCCACAGGTTCTGCACTTCGAGCGCGCCGATCCAGATCGCAGGGCAGTCGCGCGCGATGATCTGTTGCAGCTTCGCGAGGATCGGCTTCAGCGCGGCCGGATCGTCGGCTGCGTAGCTGTCGTCGATCAGGCCGAGGAATGCGTCGTTCGAATACCCGGTCGCTTTCCACAGGCTCTCGGTCGGGCGGAACAGCGCGTTCAGCAGATACGTCGGCTCCGGCGGCGCGATGAAGCCGGTCAGCACCGCCTGATGGTTGCCGACCATCGCCTGCGAGATCATCTGGCCGAAGTCGAGCGGCCGCAGGTTCACCTTCACGCCGAGCGACGCAAGCTGCGCCTGCACGAACAGCGCGGTCGACGACGTGTCGATCAGATACGCGGGCTGCACGTACAGCAGATCGAACGACGCGCCGTTCGCGTATTTCGACGCCTTCAGCGCGGCGCGCGCCGCATCCGGATTGAAATCGGCGTGCGCGGCCGAGGCCGCGTCGAACCACGGCGAATCCGGCGCGAACGACATGCTGCTCGCCTTCACCGCGCCGTAGCAGAGATCACGGCTGATCTTCGCGCGATCCATCACGAGCGACACGGCGCGGCGGAACACCGGGTCGTCGAACGGCGCCTTGCGCGTGTTCAGGCACATCATCAGCGGGCTGGTCGGCGACGGCCGGCTGTCGCCGGCGATGCCCGGCGAATGGCGGATCTGCGGGAACAATTGCGCGGGCGGCGCGCTGATGATCTGCGTCTGCGTCGCCATCAGCGACGCGAGCCGCGACGACTCCTCCGGAATGATCCGGAACACGACCCGCTCCCAGTGCGGCAGCCCCTTGCGCCAGTAGTTCGGATTGCGCCGCAGTTCGACGAAGTCGTTCGCGCGCGACTGCACGAAGATGCCCGGCCCGGTGCCGACGCCGACCGGCGCCTGGCGGAAGAAGTCGGCCGGATGCTGCTCGCGGCTGCCGGCCGGGAAGATGCCCATGTACTTCGACATGTAGTCGAGCAACGGGCGGTACGGCCGCTTCAGACGGATCACGACCGTCGCCGGATCGGGCGCGGACACCGAGTCGATCACGGTCCAGAACGGCCGGCGAAACGCCTTGTTCGCCGGATTCAGCACGTAGTCGAAGCTGTACTTCACGTCCGCCGACGTGAACGGCTGGCCGTTCTGAAACGTGACGTCGCGCTGCAGATCGAACGTGTAGGTCAGCTTGTCCGGCGAGATCGTCCACGCGCGCGCGAGCTGCGGCACGCGCTGGCCGCGCGCGTCGATGCCGACGAGGTTCTCGAAGATCAACTGGTTGATCGCCATCACGTCGTGATTCGGCTGGTTCAGCGGATCGAGCGTCTGCGGATTGCTCGGGATCGCGACCGTCAGCACGCCGCCGTCCGCGGCGAACGCGCGGTTGCCGAACGCGAACGGCAGCGAGAAACCGGCGGCGCCCGCCGCCCCCGCGTGCAGGAGCCGGCGTCTGGTTCTGTCGATACTCATGGGTGATGATGTCCTTGGTCGCTTGGTGCAGCGCCTGCAACGGCGCTTCGTGAATCGATTCACAAACAATAGGGCCCGGGGCGTTGCGAGTCAACGTGTCAAAAATATCGGAAACCCTGACGCTCGGGGAAAACGCCTGGATTCCCCGTTACGACCGGAACACGCCGACCAGTTCCTTCTGCCGGACGGCCTCGTGTTCCAGCGCCTGCGAACCGGCGGCGGCCTGTTCGACGAGCGCGGCGTTCTGCTGCGTGACGGTGTCGATCGCGGCCAGCGCCACGCTGATTTCCGCGATGCGGCGGCTCTGTTCCGTTGCGGCGTCCGCGATCGACGCGATGACCGTCGCGACGCCTTCGACGCCCCGCTGCGCCTCGCCCAGCGCGTTTGCCGCGTCGTCCGCGAGCGCCGCGCCGCGCGCGACGGTGGCCGTCGATTCGCGGATCACCGAACCCGCTTCGCGCGCAGCGGTCGACGCCCGCAGCGCAAGCGCCCGCACCTCGCCTGCGACGACCGCGAAACCGCGCCCCGCTTCGCCCGCCCGTGCGGCCTCGACCGCCGCGTTCAGCGCAAGGATGTTGGTCTGGAACGCGATGCCGTCGATCGCGCCGGTGATCTCCGCGATCCGCTCCGAATGGGCGCGGATCTCGGCCATCACCGCCGTCACGCGCGCCATCGTTTCGCGGCTCGTCGTCGCGAGCGACGACGTTTCGCCCGCCAGCGTCGTCGCCTGACGGGAACTGGCGGCGGTCTGCGACACGCTTTCGGTCAGTTCGTGCATGCCTGCCGCGGTCTGCTGCAACGACGCGGCCTGCTCCTCGGTCCGCGACGACAGATCCACGTTCGCGGACGCAAGTTGCGACGTCGCGCCCGCAATCGTGTCGCTGGAACTGCGAATCGACTGCACGATTGCGCCGAGGCGTCCGTCCATTCGCGCCAGCGCATCGAGCAGCCGCGCAAACTCCGTGCGGCGGCCGGGCGGAACCGGCTGCCCGAGCCGGCCGTCCGCGATCGCGCCCGCCACGCGCACCGCATGACCGAGCGGCGCGTCGATCGACGTC
This sequence comes from Paraburkholderia sp. J41, assembly GCF_905220235.1. Taxonomy (NCBI): domain Bacteria; kingdom Pseudomonadati; phylum Pseudomonadota; class Betaproteobacteria; order Burkholderiales; family Burkholderiaceae; genus Paraburkholderia; species Paraburkholderia sp. J41. The sequence continues at coordinate 46,864 of NZ_CAJMZE010000007.1, forward strand.
ACCAGATAAACCGCGACGCCGACCGAGGCCGCGAGCCCCGCCGCCAGCATTGCGAGCGCCCAGTTGCGGAACCGTTCGAAGCGGGCCTCGCCCTGCTCCGCGAGCGCGGCGACCTTCCGTTCGTTCAGCGCCATCAGCGGCCCGAGCCCGCTCCGCGGCAACTGCTCGATCCGCTGCAACGCCTCCGCGTAGTCGGACATGCCGACCCGCTGCACCGCCGCGTCGACGAGCGACGCGAACGCCGGAATCGTGTGCCCGACGCGTTGCGCGGCCGCCCGCTCTTCGTCGCTCGCGACGCGGGCCGGGTAGTAGTCGCGGAACGCGGCGTCGATCGCGCGCGCGTTGCGGCGAATCGCATCGACGGCCGCGCGCACGTCATCGTCCGACGTCATCGTCTGGATCGAGCGCAGATGCAGCCGCGTATCGAGCGCCGCCGCCTGGATCTTCGCGAGATCGACGATCGACGCGGCGCCGCTCTCGTGCGCCATCCGCATCTGTCCGTTCAGCGCGGCGAGACCGCTGATGCAGAACGCGCCCAGCACGCACAGCAGCAGCGCGCTGACCGAAAACGCCAGCGCGATCGTGAACCTGATGCTCTTCAGAAAACCGCTCATCCTGTACCCCATACTTCGCGCCGGCTGTGCCGCCGGTCCTGTTTCATCCGTGTTCCGCCGCGTTGCCGGCGACGGCGACGGCGACCGTCCACCGTCGCCGCGCATCCGTTCGCGTCACGCGAGCAGCACCGCCGCGTCCGCGAGCGACAGCACGTAGCTACGCGTATCGAACGCGGTCGAGAACAGGTGGTCGTGCACGACCTGGTCGCGGTCGTAGCAGCAGTCCTTCACGGTGTACAGACGGAAGTCCGCGTCGCTCGCATACGCGACGGTCGACAGCACGACGCCGGTCGATTCGACGCCGGCCAGGATCAGCGTGTCGATGCCGGCCGCGGACAGCCGCGCGTGCAGGTCGGTGCCGAAGAACACGCTGATGCGATGGCCCACGATCAACGGCTCGTTCGCCTGTTGCGCGAGTTCCGGCGCGATCGTGTCGCCGACGAACAGGCCCGACGCCTTCAGCCCCTGCCCGCTCCTGTTCAGCGGACTGACCTCCGGATAACCCGGACTGAACTGGATCTTCGCGAAATAGACCTGCACGTTTTTCGCGCGCGCGAGATCGCACAGCTTGCGGGTGTTCGCGAGCAGCGTCGGCGCGGCGGACGACACGACGTTCAGCACGTCGCTCTGGTAATGCATGACCACCAGCGCCGTGCTTGCAGCGACGATCGGCGGCACCGGCGGCTCGGCGGTTTGCGCGGCCGCCACCGACACGCCGCCTCCGCCGCAGCCGTCGAGCCCCGCGCCGATCGCGACCGCGCCGGCCGATGCCGTCGCCATCCTGATGAACGAACGCCGGCTCAGTCCGTCGTCCCTCCTGCTGTCCCCCATCGTCGCCTCCGCATCAAAAAGCCGTATATGAATCGATTCACCAAGAATCGGGGACCATAATCCGGCTGTCAAGCGGCAGACGAATGGGGTAAACGTCAGGTAGTCAGGTAGTCAGGTAGTCAGGTAGTCAGGCCGCCCGCGAACGACCGCGCTTCGGCTGCTGCGCGGGCGCGGCGCACGATTCGCGGATGATCATCCGCATCGGATGCTTCGAGCGCCGGATGCCGGACGGCCCCGCGCCGTCGAGCAGTTGCAGCATCATGTCGGCGGCCTCGGTCCCCACCGCGCGCGGGTCCTGCGTAACGACCGTCAGCGCGGGCGCGGAGATGCCCGCGTACTGGTGGTCGCCGATCGACACGACCGACAGGTCGCCCGGCACGGTCAGGCCGAGGTCGCGCACGACTTCCAGCACCGTGGCCGCATCGTTCAGCGTCGCGATGATCGCCGACGGGCGCGCAGCGCCGCCGAGCAGGCGGCGGCACGCATCCTCACCGAACCCGTCGGTCCGCAGGATCAGCGCCGGATCGGCGCCGACGCCGGCGGCCTCGCACGCGGCCGTGTAGCCGCGCACCATCTCGCGGCCGACCCACGTGTGCTCGTGACCGGCGACGAGCGCGATCCGCCGGTGCCCGAGCGACGTCAGGTAACGGACGGCCTGCCGGCAGCCGTCCGCGTGATCGGTCAGCACCGAGTTGAATTCGCCCTGCGCGTCGCGCTCCCACAGCACGACCGGCATGTTCAGCGTGCGCAGCAGGTTGAAGTACGCGGGCGTCTCGTCGTCCGAAATCGCGCCGATGAAGCCGTCCAGCCGCCGCTGCTTCAGGCTTTCGAGAATCGCGCGCTCGCGTTCCAGGTCGTAGTGCGAGTTCGCGATCAGGATCTCGTAGCCTTGCTCGCGCAGCCGCGCCTCGGCCGCGCTGACCATCTGCGCGGCGGTGTGTTGCGCGATATCCGAAATCAGGCAGCCGATCGCCTTCGAACTGCCCTTGCGCATACTGCGCGCGACCACGTTCGGCACGAAGTTCAACTGCGCGACGGCCTTGCGGACCGCGTCCTGGATCTCCGGCGCGACGTTCTCCCGCCCGTTCAGCACCCGCGACACCGAGCCGACCGACACCTTCGCCAGTTTCGCGACGTCCTGCACGGTCGGTGCGCCTTGCGGCGACTTGCGGCTGCGCGTGGCGGGGTTGGCCGTATCGGCCGGTTTCTTTGCGGGCATGGGAATCCGGACAGGAGAGAAGAAAAACGCCAATTTCAGTGAATCGTTGCACCGAGTTTAAGGCTCGCGCGGGCAGGAAGCAAATCGGCCCGCGCGCCGGTCCGGTTTCGCGCGGGCCGGCAACCGGGCGGCAACCAGCGATAACCCGGCCGCAACCCGCGGCTCAACTGCCGCACGCGTGGATCAGAAACTGTTGCAGCGCGCGAGCGGGATCGCCGAGCGGCATGGTCGGGTGCCATAGCATGCCCGCCTCCATCTGCGGAATCGCGTCGTGCAGCGCGCACGCGTTGATCCTCCGGCCTTCGAGCGACCACGGCCGGAACACCATGTCCGAGAGGATCGTCACGCCGAAACCGTGCGCGACGAGCCCGCGCACCGCCTCCATCGAACTCGTGCGGAACGCGATGTCCGGCGCGATCCGCCTGCGTTTCCAGTAGCGCAGCGTCGACTGCTCGCCTTCGTCCTCGGTCAACTGGATGTACGGATAACGCGCGACGTCGCGCAGCGTCGGCGAGCCCATCTGCATCAGCGGATGGGTCGGCGCGGCCCACAACTGGCGGCGCGAACGCATCAGAACATGATGACCGAAGCGCGTGCGGCGCTCGACGTTCGACAGCAGCACGACGCCCAGTTCCACGTCTTTCGCGAGCACCGCCGCCTCGATCGCCGGGCGCTCGAGGTCGCGCAGGTCCAGCTCGATCGCCGGATACGTCGCACGAAACCGCGCGAGCAGGTCCGGCAGGAAATAACCGAGCAACGTGTACGACGCGGCGATCCGCACGGTGCCGCGCAGGCTGTGCGCGCGAAACGGCGGCTTGTGAAGCGCGTCGCGCACCGAATCGAGCACGTGCCGCGCGTGGGTCAGGAAGTCCTGCCCGTCCGGCGTCAGCTCGACGCCCTGCGGCAGACGCACGAACAGACGCAGGCCGAGCGCGTTCTCCAGCGCGAGCACCGCGTTCGTGATCGCGGACTGCGACACGTGCTCGGCTGCCGCCGCCATCGAGAACTGGCCGCTCTGCGCGGCGGCCACGAAGTAGCGGAACTGCCGCAGCGTCACGTCTTTCGATACGTCCTTGGCCATCTGTTTTTCGCATATCAGGGTTTGGTATTTGTGATTTTACGATAGGAAATCGGCTTCCTATACTCCGCGTCGATCGAGGTCTGGAGACGAAAAAATGAATGCCCCGTTATCGCCGCAACAGCAGCAGGTCTTGAACGCCGTCACGCTCGACGACAAATACACGCTCGAAAAAGGCCGCGTCTATCTGAGCGGCACGCAGGCGCTGGTACGCCTGCCGATGCTGCAACGCGAACGCGACCGCCGCGCCGGGTTCAATACGGCCGGCTTCGTTTCGGGCTATCGCGGCTCACCGCTCGGCGCGCTCGACCAGAGCCTGTGGAAAGCGAAGAAGCATCTGGACGCACACGACGTCGTGTTCCAGCCCGGCGTGAACGAAGACCTCGCGGCGACCTCGATCTGGGGCACGCAGCAGTTGAACCTGTGGCCCGGCGCGACCGTCGACGGCGTGTTCGGCATGTGGTACGGCAAGGGGCCGGGCGTGGACCGCACCGGCGACGTGTTCAAGCATGCGAACTCGGCCGGCACCGATCCGCGCGGCGGCGTGCTCGTGCTGGCCGGCGACGACCACGCGGCGAAATCGTCGTCGGTCGCGCACCAGTCCGAGCACATGTTCGTCGCGAGCGGCATTCCGGTGCTGTATCCGTCGAACGTGCAGGAATATCTTGACTACGGACTGCACGGCTGGGCGATGAGCCGCTATTCGGGCCTGTGGGTCGCGATGAAGTGCGTAACCGACGTCGTCGAATCGAGCGCGTCCGTCGAGATCGACCCGGACCGCGTGCAGATCGTCACGCCGGACGACTTTGAGATGCCGCCCGACGGCCTCGGCATTCGCTGGCCCGATCCGCCGCTCGCGCAGGAAGCGCGGCTCGTGAACCACAAGTGGTATGCGGCGCTCGCCTACGTGCGCGCGAACCGGCTGAACCGGGTGGTCGTCGATGCGCCGGATGCGCGGCTCGGCATCGTCACGGCCGGCAAGGCGTATCTCGACGTGCGCCAGGCGCTGGCCGACCTGTCGCTCGACGACGCCACCTGCGCGCAGATCGGCGTGCGGGTGCTGAAGATCGGCTGCGTGTGGCCGCTCGACGCGCAGGACGTGCGCGACTTCGCGTCCGGCCTCGACGAGATTCTGGTCGTCGAGGAGAAGCGCCAGATCCTCGAATATGCGCTGAAAGAGACGCTGTACAACTGGCGCGAGGACGTGCGCCCGCGCATCTACGGCAAGTACGACGAACGCGACGGCGACGAAGGCGGCGAATGGTCGGTGCCGCGCGGCCCGGTGTTGCTGCCCACGCAATACGAGCTTTCGCCGGCGCTGATCGCGAAGGCCGTCGCGCGCCGCGTGCTGAAGATCGGCGTCAGCGACGAACTGCGCGCGCGCATCGAGGCTCGGCTGGCGATCATCGACGCGAAGGAGCGCGAGGCAGCGACGCCCGCGCCGCTGGCCGCGCGTCAGCCGTGGTTCTGCTCGGGCTGTCCGCACAACACATCGACGCGCGTGCCCGAAGGCTCGCGCGCGCTGGCCGGCATCGGCTGCCACTACATGGCGATGTGGATGGACCGCAACACGGAAACGTTCAGCCAGATGGGCGGCGAAGGCGTCGCGTGGCTCGGCCAGATGCGCTTCACTGCGGAAAAGCACGTGTTCGCGAATCTCGGCGACGGCACGTATTTTCATTCCGGGTTGCTCGCGATCCGCGCGTCGATCGCCGCGCACGCGAACATCACTTACAAGGTGCTGTACAACGACGCGGTCGCGATGACCGGCGGCCAGCCGGTGGACGGCGTGCTGACGGTGCCGCAGATCGCGTATCAGATCGTCGCGGAGGGCGCGTGCAAGGTTGTCGTCGTCACCGACGAGCCGCCCAAATACGAAGGCGTTGCGCTCCCCAGCGGCGTCGCCGTGTTCCATCGCCGCGAGCTGGACCGCATCCAGCGCGAACTGCGCGACACGACCGGCACCACGGTGCTGATCTACGACCAGACCTGCGCGACCGAAAAACGCCGCCGCCGCAAGCGCGGCACCTGGCCCGATCCGGCGACCCGTGCGTTCATCAACGATGCGGTCTGCGAAGGCTGCGGCGACTGCTCGGTGCAGTCGAACTGCCTGTCGGTCGAGCCGCTGTCCACGCCGTTCGGCACGAAGCGCAAGATCAACCAGTCGTCGTGCAACAAGGACTTTTCGTGCGTGAACGGGTTCTGCCCGAGTTTCGTCACGCTCGAAGGCGCGCAGCCGAAGAAGCCGGCCGGCGCGAAACGCGCAGCCGCTCCGGACTTCGCCGCGTTGCCGGAGCCTGCGTTGCCCGCGCTCGACCGGCCATACGGGCTGCTCGTCACCGGGGTCGGCGGCACCGGCGTCGTGACGATCGGCGGGCTGCTGGGGATGGCCGCACATCTGGAAAACAAGGGCGTCACTGTGCTCGACATGGCCGGCCTCGCGCAGAAAGGCGGCGCGGTGCTGAGCCACGTGCGGCTTGCTCGCCGCGCTGACGAACTGCACGCGACCCGGATCGCCGCCGGCGAAGCGCGCGCGATTCTCGGCTGCGATGCGATCGTGTCCGCGTCGGCCGAAGTGCGCTCGAAGGTCCGCCTCGGCCTCACGCGCGCGGCCATCAACATCGGCGCGACGCCGACCGCCGAGTTCGTGCACGACCCGCACTGGACCTTCCCCGCCGCCGATGCGCAGCGCGCGCTGCGCGACGTGCTCGGCGACGCGTGCTCGTTCATCGACGCGAACGAACAGGCCGTCGGGCTGCTCGGCGACACGATCTACGCAAATCCGCTGCTGCTCGGTTACGCGTGGCAACAGGGCCTCGTGCCGCTCGCCCACGCGAGCCTGATGCGGGCAATCGAACTGAACGGCGTGTCGATCGACAAGAACCGGCTCGCGTTTTCGTGGGGCCGTTATCTCGCACACCACGGCGCAGATGCGGCAAAGCCGTTCATCGAAACGGGCACGCACTCGGCCGAGGCACGGGCGCAAGCCATCGTGCTGCACCTGCCCGAGTCGCTGGAAAAGATCGTCGAGCGCAACGTGGCGTGGCTGACCGCGTGGAAAAATGCGCAATACGCGACGCGCTACCGTGGCCTGGTCGCGCGCATCCGCGACGCCGAAGCCCATCTGCCGAACGCGGGCGGCCTTCGGTTGACAAAGGCAGTCGCGCGCAATCTCGCGAAGCTGATGACCTACAAGGACGAATACGAAGTCGCCCGCCTGTACGGCGCCCCCGCGTATCTGGACAAGCTGCGCGCGCAGTTCGAAGGCGAGCCGGGCAAGGACTACCGCATCACGTTCCATCTCGCGCCGCCGCTGCTCGCCAAACGCGACGAACGCGGCCAGTTACGCAAGCGGACGTTCGGCCCGTGGATGCTGCCGGCGTTCCGCGTGCTCGCGCGTCTGAAGGCGCTGCGCGGCACGTGTTTCGACCCGTTCGGCCACACGGAGGAACGACGCCACGAACGCGCGCTGATCGACGAATACGTCGCGATGATCGACCGCTTCTGCGCGACGCTCGACGCCCCGCGCCTCGAAACCGCGATCCGCCTCGCGACGCTGCCCGACGAAATCCGCGGCTTCGGCCACGTGAAGACGCGCAACCTGCGCGCCGTCGCAGCGAAACGCGCGCGCCTGCTGGCCGAATACGACGGCGCAGCGGCAACGGCTCAAACCACTCTTTTTTCCTCACTCACTGGATCGATCTCGCAATGAAACCTTCCATGCACGACCGCGACGGCGTTATCTGGCTCGATGGCCATTTCGTGAACTGGCGCGACGCGCAGCTTCATTTCCTCACGCACTCGCTGCACTACGGGATGGGCGTGTTCGAAGGCGTCCGCGCGTATGAAACCGCGCAAGGCGCGGCGGTGTTCCGGCTCGACGACCACACGCGGCGGCTGTTCAACTCGGCGAAGATCTTCGAGATGGACGTGCCGTTCGACTTCGCGACGCTGCGCGACGCGCAGCTCGAAGTGATCCGCAGCAACGGGCTGAAGGCCTGCTACATCCGGCCGCTCGTGTGGCTCGGCAGCGAGCAGATGGGCCTCGGCGCGCGCGGCAACACCGTGCACGTCGGCATCGCCGCGTGGCCGTGGGGCAGTTATCTCGGCGAAGAGGGCCTGACGCGCGGCATTCGCGTGAAGACGTCGTCGTACTCGCGCCATCACGTGAACGTGTCGCTGGTGCGCGCGAAGGCGAGCGGCTATTACATCAACTCGATCCTCGCGAACCGTGAAGTCACGCGCAACGGCTACGACGAGGCGCTGCTGCTCGACACCGAAGGGTACGTGTCCGAGGGCGCGGGAGAAAACGTGTTCGTCGTGCGCAACGGCGTGCTGTACACGCCGGACCTCGCGTCGTGCCTCGACGGCATCACACGCGCGTCGGTGATCCAGTTGGCGAAGGAAGCGGGGCTGACGGTCGTCGAAAAGCGGATCACGCGCGACGAAATCTACTGCGCGGACGAAGCGTTCTTCACCGGCACCGCCGCCGAGGTCACGCCGATACGCGAACTGGACGACCGCACGATCGGCGCGGGCGCACGCGGGCCGATCACGGAGGCGCTGCAAACGCGCTTCTTCGACGCCGTCGCCGGGCGCTCGCCGGCCCACGCACACTGGCTGACCCGCGTATACGGCTGAACACCGCCTTTCCGTCCATTCTCGCGCGCGCCGGCAGGCATCGCGGCGCGCGTCCGTCATCGAGGAATCCCTTATGTCCGAAAGCCCCAGCGCGGCGACGACACTGCCCGCCGATGAAATCCCCGTGCTGCGCGTCGTGCCGCAGCCGAGCAGCGCGAACGTGCACGGCGACGTGTTCGGCGGCTGGATCATGTCGCACGTCGATATCGCCGGCTCGATCCCTGCAAGCCAGTGCGCGAACGGAAGGGTCGTCACGGTTGCGGTCAACTCGTTCACGTTCCGGCAGCCGGTCTTTATCGGTGATCTATTGAGCTTCTATGCGCGGATCGTCCGGAAAGGCAACACGTCGGTTACCGTGAATGTCGAGGTATTTGCGCAGCGGATGGGGCTTAACGAGGTAATTGTGAAGGTCACGGAGGCAACGCTCACGTTCGTTGCGACGGGTGCGGACCGCATGCCGCGTAAGCTCCCCGAGGTCGGCAACGAGAGCTAACGTATAGAAGACGAAAGTGGCAACAGGAGAAAGGCTCCAAAATCTTCCGGCTCTCAGGTCTCGGGCGTGTTGTAACCCCGGCGGATTCGCCCGAACCATCTATTCGTGGACATGTAAGTCTCGAGCCAGCCCTCACGGGTGAGGCTGGTGTTATATACCCTTGCGCCGTTGACTGTTTCAGGGTCCGTCACACTCCACCCGTCAACCATCAGCCCATGCCTGTAGCATCCCCTTCGCTGCTCGGCATATTCGGCCTTATTGTATGCAGCGCGCATTCCACGCTGTTCCTGTGCGCGGCCAGCATCTCAGCGGAAATTTCCCCCTCGCGCTCAGCCATCTCGCGGTCGTGACGAGCGCGTCTCTCGACTATGACAGAGCGCCGATGCCGTCCGTCACAATAAAACGGCCGGCTAGAACGTGCCTGCCACGCCATGGCGCAGCAGGCCAAACATGTCTTCCCGGCTCGGTGCGCGCGGGTTGACAGCGACATTGCCCGACAGCATCGCCTCGTCGACGATCGCGCCGAAACGCGGCTCGCTCACGCCGAAGTCCGCAAGGGTCTTCGTGATGCCGATGTCGGCGCGCAGACGCGCGACGATGACCGCCGCTTCATGCGCGGCGGCAGCATCGGCCAGGCGCGCTCCCGTCTCCGGCTCCAGCAGCGCGGCGACACGCGCATACCCGTCGACGTTGGCCGACGCGTTATAGGCAATGACCGGCGGCAGCATGATCGCGTTGACGAGGCCGTGGGGAATGCCGAACTTGTTGCCGAGCGGCAGCGCGAACGCATGCACGAGGCCAAGCCGCGTCGCATTGAACGCAATGCCGGCCATCGCGCTCGCGAGCAGCATGTCGCCGCGCGCTTCGAGATTCGTGCCTTCGTGTACGGCGCGCCGCAACGATTTGCCGATCAGCGAGATCGCCTGATGTGCGAGCGCTTCGGTAATCGGCTGACTGGCGAGGTTCACGCACGATTCGACCGCGTGCGTGAGCGCATCCATGCCGGTGGCGGCGGTGATCGGCGCGGGCAGGCTCACGGTCAGTTCGGGATCGAGCAGGCCGATACGCGGGCAATTGAGCACGCTGCCGACCGAAATCTTGGTGTCGGTCTCGACGTCGGAGAGCACCGACCAGATCGTTAGTTCGCTGCCGGTGCCCGAAGTCGTCGGAATCGCGATGACGGGCGCGCCCGCTTGCGGCACCTTATCGATGCCGACATAGTCGCGAATGTCGCCAGCATTGCGCAGCATAAGGCCGATCGCCTTCGACGTGTCGAGCGCGCTGCCGCCGCCCACGCCGACGATCAGATCACAACGCGCGTCGCGCGCCGCCGCGGTGCCGTCACGCACCGATTGCACGGCCGGATCGCTTTCGACATCGGTGAACGCAAACGCTTCGATGTCGGAGCGACGCAGCGTATCGAGCACGCGGTCGACGATGCCCGCGGCTTTCACGCCGGGGTCTCCCACCACCAGCACACGATGGCCGCCAAGACGTTGCACGAAGGCAGGCAGTTGCGCGAGCCGTCCCGCGCCGTATTCGATGACCGTCGGCGTGCAGAAGCTGAACGAGGTCGGATAAGCCATGTCGTTATGTCGATCTGTCAGTGTTGGGTCGCGAGTTGTGCGGACTGTCGCTTCGAGACGAGCCACATCAGCGCGTTGAGTGCCGCCGAGGCGAACAGCGCATAGCCGACCACGTACAGCCCGCTGCTCGCGGCGCCACCGCGCGCCGCCCAGCCGACGAGGATCGGGCCGACCGCGCCGCCCCAGTTGCCGATGAAGTTGACCACGCCTGCCGACGAGCCGATCTGGTTGCGCGGCACGAGACCGAGCGTCCATGACCACCAGATGCCGATGCCCGAGTAGAGGCAGATCCCGGTCACGACGAGAAGCGCCATCGAGATGAACAGATTGCTCGCGAACATCGGCTCGACGAGAATCGCGGTCCCGCCGATCACGAGCGGCACGACGAAGTGCCAGTTGCTCGAATGGCGTGCGCGGTTCGACCAGCGCGTGTTGACGTAGAGGCCGAGCGCGGCGAACGCAAACGGTATGGCCGTGAGCACCGAAACGTTGCCGATACCCGCCGCGGACAGCTGCTTGATCAATACCGGTAGCCACAGACCGAAGCCGTACAGACCCGTCAACCAGAGGAAATACGCGACACCGAGACCCAGGATCAGCGGACGGCGCAGCACGTCGGTGAAAGGCGCGGGCGCACTCGTTTCGACGTCGCGGCTCGCGAGAATCATCTGCTTCTCTTCGGGCAAAATGCGCGAATCGTATTCCGGCGCGCTGTTGCCGAGCCACGCCCATGCCACCGCGAGCAGCAGCACCGGAATGCCCTGGATGATGAACATAAGACGCCAGTCGGACATGTGAATCAGCGCACCGGCAATAGGCGCCATCAACGCGGACGACACCGGCAACACATATTGGGCGAGATTGACCGCACGGCTGCGTTCGTGACTCGGGAACCAGCGCATGATGATCGTCGCGAAGCTCGGCCAGATGACGCCTTCCGCGACGCCCATCACGAAGCGGATCGCGACGATGTGGTCGTAGGTCGTCGCGAGCCCGGATGCGATGCCCGTGATACCGACGACGGTAAGACTGCCGACAATTACCCATTTCGGGCCAAAGCGATTGGCGAGCCAACCGCCCGGAATCTGCATGACCACGTAGCCCCAGAAGAACGCTGCGAGCAAAAAGCCTGTGACTACGCCGGTCATGCCGAAGTCGCGCACCATGTCGGGGGCGGCAACGCTGATGTTACTGCGGTCGACATAGCAGCCGAGGTACGCGAGAAAAATCAGCGTGCCCATCCTGAGCCAGCGCGAACGAGGCATAGGCGCGCTCGCACTTGCGCGGGCGGACGCAGCGTCCGCCGTATCCAGGGTGTTAGCCATGTGAAGTCTCCTGTTGCTGTCGTTATTGGTCCAATGCCGGGGCCGACCCCGGGTCGATTCGCGCGACGGCTCTCAGTCGAACAGATCCGGCTGCTCGCGGGCGATCGCATCGTAGATCGGCTGGAAATGCAGCCAGGCCATGAACGGCGTCGCGAGGTGATTGCGCGAATGCAAGGCCGCTTCGCGTCCGATCAGCTTGAGCGGCGAACCCGTCGACTCGGCCTTGATCTGAATTTCGCAGGCGCGTTCGAGCGCGATGAACCACCACGCCGCTTCGTCGATGCTTTCGCGGCCCGCTGAAAACAGCCCGTGATTCTGGTGAATCGCAGCCTTGTTGTTGCCGAATGCGGCAGCGACGTTCGCACCGGCATCGCGGTCCACCACGACGGCGCCCGCTTCCTCAGTAATGACCGCGTGATCCTCATAGAACCCGCAGGCAGTTTGTGTGATCGGGTCAAGCGGCCGTCCGAGCGCGGCCCACGCCATGCCATTGGTCGTATGGGCATGACACGACGCAACGATATGCGGATTGGCCTGATGGATCGCCGAATGCAGCACGAAGCCAGCACGGTTCACTGCCCACGAACCTTCGATTACCGTGCCTTCATGATCGACAAGCAGCAGATCGGACACGCGCACGCGGCCGAAATCCATCGCAAATGGATTGGTCCAGTAGAGATCGGTGTGCTCGGGGTCGCGCACGGTCATGTGACCCGCGAAGCCGTATTCATAACGGAATTTGGCAAATACGCGACATACGGCGGCAAGCCGCTGCTTGCGGTGCAAACGCTCTTCCTCGACCGTCGCGAAGGTCGGAAATTGCGGGAAATAAAGCCCTTCTTGCTTCGGGCGATAGACGGTTTTCGGCTCGACGCGTTGCTGCATGAGGCACTCTCTTTTGTGATCGGACTGGCGTCCAGTGTAGAGAGCGCGTTTTGCATGCGCCAATAATGAAATCGCCGAAAGGCATAAATCCAGTCAATGGATTGGGGTTTGCCCTATAAGCTGGATGCCGGGGTTTTCGTAAGCTGCGCACGCAGGTGATCGACGAAATCGTCAACGATGCGGGCCCGCGGCGCCGAGCGATTGCGGATCAGCAGCGTCTTGAACGACACGCGCGGCACGAGCGGCCGGCTGACCATGTCCGGCAGGCGCATTGCGTCGAGCAGATCGGGTTCGACGAGCGCAATACCTGCACCGTTGAATGCGAGCATGATGGCCGTCACGGAAAGCCCCACTTCGATCGTTACGTTGAGCGCCACGGCCGCGTCGCTCATCGCCTTGTCGACGTAGGGGCGCAGTAGCGCCTGAGGCAGATACGTGATCACCGGATAAGTCCGCAGATCGGCGAGGGAAATCGAGCGTTTTTTCGCGAGCGGATGCGACTTCGGCAGCACACACGCGATGCTGCCGGCGGCGAGCACTTCAGTCTCGACTTCGGGGCTGATTATCGGCTCATAGGCGACGCCGAGATCGGCTTCGCGGTTGATCACGCGTTCTAGCACGACAGGCGAGCCGAGCGATTGCAGCGCAATGCGCGCGTGCGGACGCAGCGTCGAGAATGACGCGACCGCGCTCGCAAGCAGACCGTTGGCGAGCGGCGAAGTCGCGGCGAGCGAGAGCGATCCGCGCAGGCCGCCAGCGAGATCGCGCGACAGACGTTCGACCGCTTCGAGCCGGTTGAAAATTTCGGCGACATCGGGCAAAAGCGCCTGCGCTTCGGGCGTCGGCCGCAGACGGCCGTTCACGCGATCGAACAGCGGCATATGCAGACGGCTTTCGAAGTGCTTTAGCACAGTGCTGACCGAAGGCTGCGTGACGTTCAGCGACTCGGCCGCTGCCGTGATCGAGCCGGTACGCATGATAGCGTGGAAAATTTCAATGTGACGAAGGCTGAGCATGGCCTGGCGCATCGGTGAATGACGATGCGTGCAAGCATACGTCAAGTCATGACGACTGCTTTGAATCAAAATTCTGCTTTCCTGATGAGGACGATGTGAAGCGACCAACATAAACCCCTCAAACGAAAAGCCGTCCCAGCCGAAGTCTCGCCCAGTATCTGATGGGGGGCCGCGTACTGGCTCGCCTTCGTCCAGAAAAAGCGCTGCTGGAAGGAGTGATCGCACCAGCGCGTGCCCAGCTTGCGCCATTGCCGCCACTCCGAAGGCCAGGTGATTAGCTCTCTCGCTTTCAGCGGAAAGAGACGAATTGCCAGAGCGCAGCGTCGGCTGGCTCGATGTAGCGACCCGCGCGAAACCACGAACGTCTGTTTTGCACGCTTTCGGCCCTTCACGCAGCGCCAGCACCCTGGCCGCACACCCGACTCGTCTCACCGGTCAGAAACGATGCCGCACGCCTACGCCAAAGCTGTTCGACGTTCCGGCGTTGCTCAGCTTGTCGTACATGTAACTTGCATACAGGTCGGTGCGTTTAGACAGCGGATAATCGAACGTCGCGCCCGCCGTATTGCGGTAGTAATACGCCGAATTCACCGACAACCGCGTGTTGGTGCGCGAGTAAGCCAGTTCCAGTGCCGATACGCCGATCGGAATGGACACGCCGCCGTGATACGTATTGTTGGTTGTACCGAAATCGAACGACGCCGTGTGCGTGTAGGTCGCGTACAGCTGCATGAAATTGAAGTTGTAGCTCGCACCCAGATACCACGCATCCTGGCGATCGACGGGCGCGGCAATGCCCAGTCCGGTCCTGACGCGCTGAACGACGCCCGCGAGGTACAAAGGCCCCCGATCGTAGACGAGCGTGGCGGTTTCGTTGTGCGCGCCGTTTCCGGGCGCGGTCGCCTGCACGGAGAACGTGACGCCGCCGAGCGACGGCGACTGGTACAGCACCGAGCCGTCCCAGCCCGTATCGCCCAGCACGGTTCTGCCGTAATTCACGATCCACGATTGCGTCATCAGCGGGCTGAAGCGAAACGAGCCGCCCATCGGATTGGTGCGCGCCATGATGTAGAACAGCGGCGTCACCTGGCGCCCCAAACGCAGCATTCCGTACGGGCTCGCGAGCTCGACATACGCATTGCGCGAGAACATGCCGTCGCCCGCGAAACGGCCGCCCTGACCGTTGGTCACGAAGATGTAGCTCTCGATCGCGAAACCGGCCTTTAGCCCACCGCCGAGATCTTCGGTGCCGCGCAGCCCATAGAACGACGTGATCTGTCCGCCGTTGAGCATGCCGACCGTCGACGATGGATCGCCGCTCGCCTTGAAGTTTCCGATCACCGTGTCGAGCAACCCGTACAACTGAAGTGTCGATACCTGCGCGTGCGCGAGATTGGACGCGCCGAATAGTCCGGCGGCGCACATCGCGGCAAAATACCTAGGATGTCTAAATAAATGGATTCGCATGTGTCTCTTCCATGGTTTTATGACCTGCTTTGTGTGCCTGCTCGTTGTTCGCGCCGCGCCTGCGCCGTGCCAGCGCTACGACCGCCGACGCGGCGCTAGCCGACGCGCACCGGCCTGCCCTGCTGAAGCGACTGCGCCACCGCTTCCATCACCGCAACGTTCGCGATCATCTGATCGACGCTCACCGGATAGGACGCCTTCCCGCCGATTGCCGCGCAGAAGCGCTCGAGGTTGTCTCTTACCGAATCGTTCCAGTCGAACGCCGCCGATTGCTCCGATCCGTTGGCGTGCCGAACCAGCAGGCGACTCGCGCCTTTCGAGTCGGGATGATCGGCATTGCGGACCTCCGCCCAGCCCTTCGTTCCGAACACCGCCACGCGCATATAAAGCGGCGTTTCAAGGATCGAATTGACATAGCCGGTCGCGCCGGACGCGAATCGCAGCTGAAGCGACAGCGTGCGGCCCGGGCGCGAAAGCTGCCGCGCGGGCGCCGTCGCGAACACTTCGCCGATGTCGCCGAGCAGATCGGCGAGCAGATCGGTCATGTGAATGCCCGTGCCGGTCATGGCGAGCGGCACGGCGTCGCTTTCGGCCACGCGCCAGTTGTCGGCGGCAAGGTTCGTCAGCTTGTCGTGGCTGAAGTTGGCCTCCGCGTGGACGATCGTGCCGAGTTCGCCTTCGCGCAGCAGCTTCGCGAGCGCGATCATCGCCGCCTCGAAACGCCGTTCGTGCCCAATGCCGAGCCGCACGCCAGCACACGTGCATGCCCGAACGCAGGCGTGCGCGTCGTGGACGCTCATCGCGAGCGGCTTCTCGCAAAACACGTGCTTCCCGTGCGCCGCGGCGAGCATCACCTGCTGCGCATGCAGCCCATGCGGCGTCGCGATGACGACGAGATCGATCTCCTCGTCGGCGAGCATCGCTTCGTAGCGGGTGGTGAACGGCATGCCGAATTCGTCGGCGACCGCACGGTGCCCGTCGCGGCTGCCCACCGCGGCAACAAACCGCAACACCGGCGACGTGCGCATCTGCGTGAGCAGATGCCGTCCCCACCAGCCGAGCCCGACGAGCGCCGCTCTCACCGCCATGACTCGACCTCCATCACGTAGAGGCCGCCGTTGTAGTCGGTCGAATAGATGATGCCGTTCGCATCGACGAACACATCCGCCGACTGGATCACGAGCGGCCGGTTCTGCCGGCTGTCGACAAGCCGGTCCGGCGTGGGCGGCACCAGCGCGGCGATTTCGGCCGGCCGGTACGGATCGCGGATGTCGAACACGCGCACGCCGGCGTTCTGATATGTCGCGACGACGATCTCCGAACTCACGAAGCTGCCGGGCCGGTTCTCATGCAGATTGTGCGGCCCGAAGTGGCCGGGCTTGGCCGCGTAATCGATCTCCGACGGCGACGGTAACGTGGCGATGCTGACCGGATTCGACGGCTCGCGGATGTCGAACATCCAGATGAACTTCTCGCCGTCTGCCTGGTTGTCGAGCACGGCTTCGTCGAGCACTGCGAGGAGATCGCGATCGGGTAGCGGCAGGCAGTTGTGCGTTCCGCCACCGAACGGCGGCGACCAGTTGCGATGCGTGATGAGCTTCGGCGCGCTGCGCTCGGCGACGTCGAGGATCACCATGCCGGCGTCGCGCCACGCGCAATACGCGGTGTCGCCATGCACGATCGGATGGTGAAGCCCGAAGCGACGCGTGCGGTCCCAGCCCGGTGTTTCGCCACCTGCCGCGTGCATGCCCGGAATCCAGTAGCGCCCCGCTTCGACCGGACGACGCGGATCATCCATGTCGATCGTGATGAAAATGTAGTCGGTGAAACCATCGAGCAATGCCGATGCGTACGCCCACCGGCCGCCCGTGTACCACACGCGATGAATGCCGCCGCCTTCGACGGGCATGAAGCCGATCTCCCGCGGTGCGTCCGGCTTCGAGATGTCGTACACCGCAAGGCCCGCCCGCCAGTGTCGCGACGCGCTGGACCGACTCGCCGTGCCTACCTTCTCGCCGAGCGCGCCGCAGTAATACGCGCGCTCGTCCTGAAACTCGGTCGCGGCGAACATGTCCTTCGCGTTGATGACCAGCAGCAGATCGTCGTGCGCCTGCAGATGGATGTTCCACGTCTCGGGCGGCGCGGCGACGTAGTTGGCCGGCGTTGGGCGGCGCGGATCGCGCACGTCGATCACGCTGAAGCCTTTCGAAAACATGTGGCCGACGTACGCGTAGCCGCGATGCACCATGAGCTGGACGCCGTCCGGGCGGCCGCCTTGATCGCAATAGCCGATCAGGCGCATGTCGCGCGCGAAATCGGGAACCGGAAGCTGTACTGCAGACATGACTTTCTCCCGTGGAAGCCAGTGGAAATCGATCGGATCGCGCCGTTACAGCGCCTTGAGGAAGTCGGACGACGCGGTGTTGCGCAGGATGCCGTTGACGCTGTGGAACTCGCGCCAATGCGCGTCATCGGCGGCCTGCTCCGACGCTTCGTTGGCCAGCAGATATTCGCCGAGCGTGCGGCCGCGCTCGAACGCCATCCGCCCTTCGACGAGCCGCTCCTTCTCGAAGTGCGCGAGCGCTTCGTCGATCGACAGCGACCGGTTGCCCAGCGCATGCGCGAGCACCTGCGCATCGGACGCGGCCTTGGCGACGCCCATGCCGATATGCGGCCGTCCGACCGACGCCGCGTCGCCGATCAGCGCCACGCGGCCGAACACCATCTTCGGCGAGAACAGGTCGTAGATCGGCGTGAAGAACGGCCGGTCGATCACGGCGAGCGTGTCGCTGAACGACGGCGGCAGCAGCCTGCGCGCCGCGTCCTTGAGCTCGTCGATCAGTTCCTGACGCACGAGCGGCGGCGGAATGGACACAGGGTGGCGATTGCCGTGTTCGTCCACGAGCATCGTATCGAGCGTCGCGGGATCGACCGGCCGGTACCACACCCAGTTGTAGCGGCGCCGGCCCGCTTCGAGCGCATGATCGAGGCCCGGAATCGGATAGCCGATGATCTTGTTGTTCGGCGGCAGATAGAACGCGAACTTGTCGAAGATGGCGTCGCGCGCGGAAGCCGGCATCGCTGCTTCGTCCGCGACGCCGCGCCAGATCACGTAGCCCGCGTAGACCGGTTGCACCGACGGCATCACCATGCCGCGAATGCCTGATCGGTAGCCGTCGGCGGCGACCAGCAGATCGGCGTGCTCCTCGCGGCCATTCGAGAAACGCGCGATAACGCCGTCGTCGTGCTGTTCAACCGACACCAGATTGCAGCCGAGATGATGATGCCCTTCAGGAATCGTCGCGCGCATCAGTTGATGCAACCGGTCCCACGACGTGACGATCTGCGGATAGTCGAGATGCTCCAGCACGTTGTCCGACTGATCGATCGCGATGCGGTCGTTGATCGCCACGCCCAGATGTTCGATGTCCGCGCCGCTTTCGACGAGCGCGTCCAGCAGTTCGGCATGCGTGACGATGCCCGCGCCGCGTCCGAACAGTTCGACGTCGGAACGCTCGAACAGATCGACGGACCAGCCCGTTTTTTGCAGCAGCGCGGTGGCGAATAGCCCCGCCATCGACGCGCCGATCACCAGTGCGCGCGGCCGCGCCGGATGAGTGGAATGTTTGTTCATCGCTTGAACCTCACGACAGTGCCCGTAGGAGTGGAGAAAGAGATGCGCATGCGCGCGGGCGCGGCGGCCCGCTTCGCATCAGTGACGTCACGCGTCGCGCAGGCGCGAGTAGTCGAAGAAAGCCATCAGGACGATGGCGACGCACGGCGGCGCGACCACCATCACGTTCGCCGCCACCGGCCAGCCCCAGTGCTCGGCCAGCTCGCCGAACAGGAATCCGGCGAACGGTCCGCTCAGATAGAAGCCCGTCATCGCGGCGGACACCGCATAGCCGATCTGCAGCGGATGCGCGCTGCGCTGGATCACCGAGACAAAGCGCGCGTAGAAAAAGCCGCTCACCATCAGCCCGAATAGCAGCGACAGCCCGGCTTGCGCGAGCGGCTGCACCGTGCCGTTGAACATCAGGAAACTGGCGCCGGCGAGGGTCGCCAGTCCGCCGAAGATGCCGGGCTTGCCAAGGCGGTCGCCCGCCCATCCGCCGATCACCGCGCCCATCGCGCCGAGCCCGTACATGCCGAGCGCCGAGCCCGCGGCCACCGACGTGTAGCCCAGGTGTTCGCGCAGATAGGTCGCATACAGCGCGGTATAGGAGAAGAACGACAGCCCGACGAGCGCGAACGACGCAGAAGCGAGACACACGTTGCGGTTCAGCAGCCGCGGCAGCGAGGGCATGGTTTCGAAGACGCCGAGGCGTTCGGCAGGCTCGATCGCTTCGCTGAAACTGCTGGGCATGAAGCGCGCGAGCAGGAGCGCGACTACGATACCCGCGACGCCGAATACGTAGAACGACATTTCCCACTGGCCGAACGCATGATGCAGATGCACGCCGATCACCGGTCCGGTCAACGCGCCGAAGCCGAAGAACGCCTGCATCCAGCCCATCGCCGCGCCGCGTGTGCGGCCGAAGTAGCCGCCCAGGCAGCAATACACCGCGCCCACCTGCAACGCTTCGCCAACGCCCGTCAGACCACGAAACGCGGCCAGCGTCGTGAAGCCCTGCGCCAGCGGCGTAATCAGCGTGAACAGCGAATAGCCGATCAGCCCGCCAACCAGGATCGACTTGCGCGTATAGCGCGCATAGAACCAGCCGGCGACCGGACCGACGATCGCCACGCTGAAAGTGAACACCGTGCTCACGAATCCCGCCTGTGCGAGCGACAGTCCGTACGACGTGCGGATCGCGGTGAGCAGCGACGGAAACACCTGGCGGTCCATCGCGTTGAACATGTACGACGTGCCGAGCAGGCACATCACCATGATCAGCATCGACCGCGACAGGCGTCCTGGAGCGGTCGTCACCACGTCGTGTTGCGCATAGCCTTGCATGCCGTTCATCGTTGTCTCCTGGATATGCATCCGACGGTCCGTATCCGTTCCGGCGGCGTCGCCGCCCGCGAATCGCACGAACTCTTCTGTACCATCCCACTCACGTTCGACGCGCCGCGCCGCAGCGCCCATCACGCACTGACGCTCAATCCTTCGAGGCGGAACCCGACCTCGTGCAGCGAATTCATCAGTGCGTCGCCCTGAGAATCGCTGAGCGCCGTCAGCGGCGCGCGCAACTGAGCCCAGTCAGCGCCCGCACTGCGCGACATCACATATTTCATCGCGGGGATCATCGGCAGCGACGCGAAGATGCGGCGCACCGCGAGCGCCATTTCCTCGTCGGGCGCGGCGGAGCCCGACGACAGCGCCGCGAAGTAGCGCGCGAGTCCCGCCGGGTTCAGGTTCGCGGTCGCGCTGATGCAGCCGGCCGCGCCGAGCGGCAGCGCGCGCGCGAGAAGCGCCTCGCTGGCGGGAAACACGGAAAAGCCATCGGCGGCGAACGCCTTCAGCGTCGCTTCGAGATTCGCCCAGTCGCCGGAAGAATCCTTGATGCCGCACACGATCGCCGGATAACGGCGGCGCAACTGCTCGATCAGCGGCAGCGTGATCGGCACGCCGGTCATCTGCGGGATGTGATAGAGGTACACGCGCAGCCGCTCGTCGCCGACGCGTTCGATCACGTCCGAGTAGTAGCGCAGCAAACCTTCTTCCGACGGCTGCGGAAAATAGAACGGCGGCAACATGAGCACGCGATGAATGCCGAGTCCGAGCGCCTGGCGCGTCAGATCGACGGTTTCGCGCATCGAACACGTGCCCGTGCCCGGCATGAACCGCTCGGGATCGAGTCCCGCGGCGATCAACGCCTCTAGCGCATGCAGGCGCTCGCCGAACGATAGCGATGCGGCTTCGGAGTTCGTCCCGAACACCGCGAGCCCGACTCCCGCATCCAGCAGCCAGCGACAGTGCGCTTCGAACGCGGGTTGATCGATGTCGCCCGCCGCATCGAACGGTGTGAGCGCGGGCGCGAGGACGCCGGTCATCGCGGCGTGAGTCGGTGTGGTATCGGCGTGAGTCATATCGTTAATCCGTCTGCGTCAGTGAGAAAGTGAAAGCGGCCGGGTTCAGGCGGGCTCGTCTACGGTTGAAGCGCGATGCATGAGATCGCCGGGCGGCGTCTGCGCTGGCGACGCGGCGTCATGCGCGAGCGCCAGCAGTTCCGCGAGATGCACGACCTTGCGGCCGGCGCGCTGCTCGATCTGCTCGCGGCAACTGAAACCGTTGCTGAGAATGAACGCCGAGGGCGGCGCGCGGCGCATGGCCGGCAGCAGCACCAGTTCGCCGACCTGCGCGGAAATCTCCGCATGTTTCTCGTCGAAGCCGAACGACCCGGCCATACCGCAGCAGCCGCTGTCGAGCAGCGTGGCTTGTGCGCCCATCGCGTCGAGCAACGCCTTGTCACCTTGCGCGCCGAACAGCGACTTCTGGTGACAGTGGGTGTGCACGAGAACCTGCGCGTTCAGGCGCGGCGGCCGGTAATCGTGCGCGACGAGGAAATCGCCGAGCATCTGCGCTTTTGCGCTCAACGCATGCGCGCGCGGATCGTCGGGGAAGGTCTTCAGCAGTTCGTCGCGGAACACCGACATGCAGCCGGGCTCCAGTCCGACCAGCGCGATCGGCGCGTCGGCGGCGGCGAACATCGGCGTGAGCGAATCGAGGATCGCCGCGAGCCGGCTGCGGGCGCGATCGAGATAGCCGAAGTCGTATAGCGGCCGGCCACAGCACAGCGGCGTCGGCGGCAGCACGGCGACGAAGCCGGCATGTTCGAGCACGCGCGCCGCCGCTTCAGCGATCTCCGGATGGAAGTGCTCGCAGAACGTATCGACCCACAGGATCACGCGCTTGCCGCCTTGCGTCGCGTTGCCAATGCGATGCGTCGCAAGACGCCGGTAGTTTTTTTTTGCGAACTTAGGCAACGTGCGCGCCGGATCGACGCCGGCGATGCGCTTGGCGATCAGGGAAAGCCCCGGCGCGCGATTGACCAGATTGACGAGACCGGGCACACGCGCGGCGAGCGGAGCCCAGTCGCCGATGCGCCCCATCGCGAGCGCCTGGCGTGGACGCCAGCGCTTCTCGTAGTAATGCGACAGGAACTCGGCCTTGTACGAGGCCATGTCGGTATGCGTCGGACAATCGCTGCGGCAACCCTTGCAGGCGAGACACGTATCGAGCGCCTCCTTGACTTCCTCGCTCTGCCAGCCGTGGTCGATCAGATCGCCCTGCAGCATTTCCCACAGCAACCGGGCTCGCCCGCGTGTCGAGAACCGCTCGTCCTGCGTGGCGCGAAAACTCGGGCACATCGTGCCGCCCTTCTGCGCGCGGCAGCGTCCCATGCCCACGCAGCGTTCGAGCGCGCGCTGGAAGCCGTCGCCCTCGGCACTGCGGAATTGCAGCTTCGTCGAAAAATTGACGACCTTGTATGCCGGTCCCGCGCGCAGGTTGTCGTCGATCCGGTAAGCGTCGACGACCTTGCCCGGATTCATCCGGTTCTGCGGATCCCAGATGCGCTTGAACGCGCGCATCGCTTCCATCAGTTCGTCGCCGAACATGATCGGCAGCAGTTCGGCGCGCGCCTGGCCGTCGCCGTGCTCGCCGGACAGCGAACCGCCGAAATCGACCACCAGTTGCGCGGCCTCGCGCGCGAAGTTGCGATAGTCGAACACGCCTTGCGCGGTGCGCAGATCGAAGGTCACGCGCGCATGCACGCAGCCGTCGCCGAAGTGGCCGAACAGCGACGTGCGATAGCCGTAACGGTCGACGAGCGCCTGAAAGCCGCGCAGATAGTCGCCAAGCCGCGCGGGATCGACGGCAGCGTCTTCCCAGCCGACTTTCGGATCGACCACGTTCGGATCGATCGACAGTTGTGTGCTCGATGCGCCGTTCTCGCGGATCGACCAGATGCGCCGCTGGTCGTCGCGGCTCGTGATCAGGCGGCTCGTCGGGCGCGGTCCGTTATTGCGATTGCACAGGGCGTCGCGTGCCTGTTCGGCCAATGCGATTGCGGCATCGGCGGTGTCGGCGCCGAATTCGAGCAGCACCCAGGCGTCGCCTTCGGGCAGCATCGCGATTTCGGCGGCGGCGAGCGCGCGCGCCTGGAGACCGCGCACGATCTCGCGATCGAGCCCCTCGGCTGCGATCGGCTCGCAGCGCAGATATTCGGGCACCGCGTCGGCGGCGGTGTAGATGTCCGGAAAACCGAGCGCGAGCACCACGCGTTCACCCGGACTGTGCACGAGACGCACTTTCGCACGCAGCGTCAGCGCGCAGGTGCCTTCGGTGCCGACCAGCGCGCGCGCGACGTTAAAGCCGTTCTCCGGCAGCAACTGGTCGAGGTTGTAGCCGGACACGCGGCGTCTGAGCGTCGGAAAACGCGCGCGGATCAGCGGCGCGTAGCGATCCCGCAGCGCGAGCAGCGCGGCGTAGATCTCGCCCTGGCGGCCGCCCGCGGCGATGATCGCGTCGAGCTGCGCGTCGGTGGTCGGTCCGGTCCAGAAGCGCGCGCCGTCGTAGGTCATCACTTCGAGCGCTTCGACGTTTTCGAGCGTCTTGCCCGCCATCACCGAATGCGGCCCGCACGAGTTGTTCGCGATCATGCCGCCGAGCGTGCAGCGGCTATGCGTCGACGGATCGGGCGCGAAGGTCAGGCCGTGCTGCTCCGCGGCGTCGCGCAGCTGATCGCAGATCACGCCGGGTTCGACAACGGCGCTGGCCGCCGACGGATCGAGATCGACGATCGCCGCGCAGTGCCGCGACACGTCGAACACGACGGCCGTGTTGACCGTCTGTCCGCTCATCGACGTGCCCGCGCCGCGCATCAGCACGGGTGCGCCATAGCGGCGACATGCGTCGATGCCGGAGGCAAGTTCATCGAGCGAGCGCGGCACGACCACCGCGACCGGCACCTGCCGGTAGTTCGATGCGTCGGACGCGTATGTCGCGAGATGCCCGCGATCGAAATGCACCGAAGCGCCAAGCGTGTGCCGCAGATCGCGCTGCAACGCCAGCGAGGCCCGCTCGGGCGGCTTCATATCAGCGGTATCCGACGCGGAAAAGCCCGCGTCGGTCGGAGGAGAAATCATTGACGACATAAAGAGGTTCGGACCGTTTTCATGGACGATGCGGTTGACGGCGCGGTTGACGAGGCGGCTGAGAACGCGACTCGTATCAACTGCGCAATCGCTTGACGAATTTCGCTACCGCTTCTCCGATCTCATGTGGACAGTCTTCAGGCACGTAGTGCTTCGCGCTGACGGTGATTTCCTGCTGGTTCGGCCACGCGCGGCAGAATTCGCGCGCGGCGCCCGCGGTGCCGTGACCTTCGTCGGCGTTGATGAATAGCTTGGGCAAATGCGCGCTTCGCGACAGCCAGTCGCTATAGTGCTTGACACGCGCCCAGGTTTCCGGCGGATCGCCGTCGAACGGAATCTGCCGCGGAAACACCAGCGTGGGCAGACGCGACACGCCGGCCTCACGGAACCGCTGCGCGTACACGTCCTTTTCCTCTTCGGTCAGCGCGCGCTTCACGCCATACTCGAACAGCATCTTGTCGACGAAGTAGTTGTCTTCGAGCACCATCTTCTCGCCCTCTTCGCCACGCAGACGTCGAAACACTGCCTGGCGCTCGGGCGGCATGTCGGTCCACAGCCGCGGGCGCACCATCGCCTCCATGTACGCGATGCCCGACACCGATTCCGGGAACCGCACCGCGCGATCAAAGCCGAGCGCCGCGCCCCAGTCCTGCACGACCAGCACGATGTTTTCACGCAGGCCCAGCTGCTCGAACCACGCGTCGAGATAGTCGGCGTGATCGTCGAAGCGATAGGAATACGTCGGCGAGCCGCTCGACTGGCCCATGCCGATCAGATCCGGCGCGAGACAGCGGCCAAGCGGTTCGAGATACGGAATGACGTTGCGCCACGTGTAGGACGAGGTCGGGTTGCCGTGCAGGAACACGATCGGATCACCCTCGCCCACATCGACGTACGCCATCTGCGCGTCACGCACCTGCACGCGCTGCATGTCATAAGGGAATGCGGCCGAAATGTCCTGACTCATTTTGTGTCTCCGTTCGATTGAATGCGTGCTTACGAGGGGCTTCGCGTTCGTGCGCCAGCGCCGTGGTTCGCTACCTGGCAATTCCCCCTGTAGTTCTCGTAGTCTGGACGTCTCATACTCGGCGCTCAAACGAATTTTGGTCGGCTTTTCAATGAGGTTTATGAATGAACCCCCGTCGTCTGACTCCTTCGATGTCGCTCCTGATCGCCTTCGACGCAGCCGCGCGCCGACTGAGCTTCACCGATGCGGCCTCCGATCTCTCCCTGACGCAGAGCGCAGTCAGCCGCCAGGTCCAGGCGCTTGAGGAATTGCTGGGTGTGCCGCTGTTTCGCCGTATGAATCGCAAGTTGACGCTCACGGCGATCGGTGCGGTTTACCACCGGGATATCGGCCAGGCGTTGCAGCGTGTGCGCAGCGCCTCGTTGCAGGCGATCGCATCGCAGACGGGACGCGGCAGCCTCGATCTCGCCGCACTGCCCACATTCGCGAGCAAGTGGTTGATGCCTCGGCTATCCGACTTCTACAAGCGCCATCCAGGCGTGCTGATCAATCTGCATTCGCGCATTGGCCAGTTCGACCTCGAACGCAACGGCATTGACGCGGCGATCGGCGTCGGTGACGGAACGTGGCCGGGCCTCGTGTCATACAAACTCTGCGACGAGACCCTTCTGCCGATCATCAGTCCTTCACTCGCGCGGACCCACCCGATCCAAGAACCGCGCGATCTGACGCGCCATTTACTGCTGCGCGTGGCGGCACGATCCGATTCATGGATCCGCTGGTTCGAGGATCAGCAGATCGACGAGCGCTCGATGAACGTCGGCCCGCAATTCGAACTCACCTCGCACCTGATCGAAGCCGTGTCGTCCGGCATCGGCATCGGGCTCGTGCCGAGCTTTCTGGTCGAAGACGAACTCGCGGCGGGCGCCGTCGTGCTCGCGATCGACCGGCCGCTGCGCACGGGAATGAGCTACTACCTCTTCCTTCCCGCCGGCGATCAGCCGCTGCCGCAAAGCGTCGCGTTCCGCGACTGGATTCTGTCGTGCGCGCGGCAGGACTTCGCGCAGCAAGCCTGACTTTTCCGTTCGCACGCTAATTTATCGACCGATTACTTATCGATCGATAAATTGTAGTGCCGCAAAGTAAAGAGGGCCAAGCGATGGATAGAGGGTGTTTACCCTTGAGCAGGCGTCTTGCGGCGCGCCCGTGGCGCGGTGTTCGGGCGCGTCGCCACGCGGCGTTTGGCCTGCTTGCCGTTCTCGCCGGCGGCTTTCGTCAGATGGTTGAGCACAGCCGGCGTACCGTTCAGAAAAGCGTCCACCTGCCGCTCGACATGCGCGTCCAGATCATCGGGAATCGGCATGCCATAAACCCACTGACGCATGCCGACGTAGAAGATGCTCGCATGCAGACTCCACACCAGTTCCATTTCGACTTCATGCGTCGCTTTGTCGGTGGCGCGCGGCAGGCCGTATGACTCGCGGATCGCGTTGATCACCGGCTTGAACACGCGCTCGCACATCCGTTCCAGATACCGTGTGTTGATGCCTTCGCGCGCCAGTCCCGCGAAGATGAACGTGCGGATCAGCGGACGCGTGAGCATGACGCGTGAATACGCCTGATAGAACGCGGTCAGTCTCGTCTGCAGATCGACGGTGCGATCCGCGATCAGTGCGTCCCACGAAGGATCCCAACGATAGATCTCGTTGTACACGCGATCGATCAGTGCTTCCTTGCTCGGAAAATAGCGGTACAGCAGAGGCTGCGTGACGCCAATCTGCCGCGCCAGCTCGCGCGTGCTGCCGGAGAAGCCATGCGTCGCGAAATGCTCGATTGCTTTTTCAACGATCTGCTTTTCGCGTTCTTCCGGCGCCATACGGCGCGAGGTCACGGTCTTCGCGGCCGTCGGACGCGTGATCTTACGCGTCGATGGCGGAGCCGACGGGACGCCGGGACGCTGGATACGTGGCATCGCAGGCTCTCTGAAGTCTGTGGGTTCGACAATATAGCAAATGCGTCTTGTGTGACTGGTCGCCTCCGGTCCGACCGCCATTCCATCTGGTAATGGCTGTTATTGCTGCGGGCCGACTTCTCCGTGGCGCACGCCGTCCGGTCATCTGCTCACCGCAACTCAACTCCCTGACCAAGATGAGCACCCTTTCCGAAATACACGGTCGACGACGCGCCCGAAGCATCCAAAGCCCTTCTTAATGGCACGAATTGTCCCTGCAACAAAAACTCGATGCATTCAACGCCGGCTTCAAGGGCGGCAAGCCGCCGTACAACGCGCCGCCAGAAGTCCATCCGGTCATGGAGCGCGCAACGGCCGAGCCGAACCACGACGGCGACTTCGGTGCCGTTCTGGGTGAACGCCCACGATTCCCCGCCGCCGCGCAGCGAGTAGACGATCGCCTGATGACGGCTCAGTTCGGCCGGCGTGCCGGGCACGCCCATCTGTGCGAAATAATCAGGCGTACCTACCACGAGACGGCGGCTCTGCGAGATATGGCGTGCGGTCATCGATGAATCGTCGAGGGAGCACATTCTCAGCGCGACGTCCACGCCCTCCTCAAGGAGGTCGATCGAGCGGTCGTCGAGGATGACGTCCAGTTCGAGATTCGGGTGGCGGTCGAGAAAAACCTTGAGCGCGGGCAGCACGTGCAGCCGCGAAAATGTCACTGCAGCGCTGATGCGCAGACGGCCCGACAAACCCGCGGACGATTCATGCACGGCCTGTTCCGCATGGTCTGCCTCCTCGATCGCGCGGCGCGCATGTTCGTAAAAGCGCTGCCCGGCGTCTGTTGGCGTCAGACCACGCGTCGAACGCAGCAGCAGACGCGCGCCCAGATGATCTTCAAGCTGCGCGACGGATTTCGACACTGCGGGTTGCCCCAATGCCAGGCGCCGCGCAGCGGCCGAGAACGACCCCGCCTCGACTACCGCGACGAACGTTTCCATTGCTGCCATCCGGTCCATGCACCCCCCTGCTCGATTATGTTGTTCAACGGGCGGCCCGACGACGCAAAAGACAAACAGCCGTACCGGCAATCACGCACGGTACAGCCGGCGTTGAAGAGTCCCTGGCAACCGTCGAACCAGTTGCAATCAGGCCGTTTCAGGTTGGTAGAAGCCGTAGTCGGTATAGCCGCGTGCGTCGCCACCGTAGAACGTCGTCCGGTCGTAGCGATTCAGAGGTGCGCCCATGCGCAACCGGTCCGGCAAGTCGGGGTTCGAGATGAACAGGCGCCCGAACGCGACGAGATCGGCGACGCCTGCGTCAATCACCTGTCGTGCGCTGTCCGCAGTAAATCCGCCGGCCGCGACAATCGTGCCAGTGAACACACGGCGGATATCGGCGGTCGAAACGGCGGATGCGGTGGCCTCAGCATCCTCGTTGCCGCGAACTCGCGGTTCGATCACGTGCAGATACGCGAGGCCGTAGCCGTCGAGCCGGCGGCTCACGTAGCCGAAGGTGGCGTGCGGGTCGCTGTCGGACATCGTGCCGTAAGTACCGCTGGGCGACACGCGTATTGCAACGCGGTCGGCACCCCAGACCGACACCACGGCGTCGAGCACCTCGAACAGGAAACGCGCACGGTTTTCGATCGACCCGCCGTATTCGTCCGTACGGCGGTTCGAGCCGTCGAGCAGGAACTGGTCGAGCAGATAGCCGTTGGCCGCATGGAGCTCGACGCCATCGAAACCGGCTTCCATCGCCAGCCTCGCAGCACGCCGGAACTCGTCGACGACGCCCGCGATTTCCGCAGTGTCCAGCGCGCGCGGCATCACCTGTTCGACGTCGACGATATTGCCCGCTGCATCGCGAATCGCCGCATGTTCGGCCGCCTGGATTGCAGACGGTGCAACCGGCACTGCGCCGCCGATATTGGCCGGATGCGCCTGCCGGCCCGCATGCCAGAGCTGCACGAATACGCGAGCGCCTCTCGCATGCACGGCGTCGGTCACGCGCCGCCATCCGCGCGCGTGCGCATCGGTGTAGATTCCGGGCGCGCCGACATAGGCGATGCCGAGCGGCGATACCGTCGTCGCGTCCGTCACCAGCAGCGCGCCGGCACTTGACCGCTGTGCGTAGTATTCGACCATCAGGTCGCCCGGCACGTTATCCGCTTCGGTTCGCATCCGCGTGAGCGGTGCGAGCACGACACGGTGAGAAAGCGAATAGGGACCCACGCGAACTGGAGAGAAAAGGGTATTCATGTGGAAGCGACATAGTGCGGTGGTAAAAGCGTCATCATCGACGCCGCACGCTGCCGACGGAAGTCACCCCCGAGCAATAACACCCATTCCGTCGCGGAATACAGCCCGGCCATTCCCCAACGGAATAACATCTATGACCTGCACCGCGCTTCTGTCGCCGGTATCGGCAAGGCAAAGTTCCGTCCTTCTTCATTGCACCATTCGACAGGAATTTTTGCCATGTATCACGTCTTTGCCTTTGCAACGCCAAACAGCGTCAAGGTACCCATTGCGCTCGAAGAACTCGGCCTCGATTACGAACTGCGCGCCGTCAACGTGAAAAAGGGTGAGCAGAAGCGCGACGACTTTCTGGCGCTCAATCCCAACGGCAAGGTGCCGGTGCTCACCGATACGCATCGGAGCTTTGTACTGACTGAGTCGGCCGCCATTCTCGTTCATCTGGCGGAACTCCACGGCAAGCTGCTGCCGATCGAACCGCTCGCTCGGGCGCGCACATTCGAGCAGCTCTTCGTTCATGCTTCGGGGCTAAGCCCCGCATTCGGGCAGGCCGGCTACTTCCGCAAGATGGCCCCCGCAGGAAGCTCCGCCCATGCAATTGAGCGCTTCGGCAACGAGGCACAGCGGCAGCTAGGACTGCTCGACCGCGCGCTTGCGCAACACGAATTCGTCGCTGGTGACGATTACTCGATCGCGGACATCGCTCACTTCGGCTGGATCTGGCGGCGCGCGTTTCCTGAGCTCGAACTGACCGACACGCCAAACGTGGCGCGCTGGTACGACAGCGTCGGCCAACGGCCTGCCGTGACTTCGGCTATTGCACGGGTAGAAACGTTGGCCGCGACGGCAAGCTGACAGCGCAACGCATGCTTGAGCTTTTTCGCCCTCAAATCGACTTGACCCACAAATAGGTCGGCGAGGCGTAACGCCGCCCTACATCGACGCCGGCCCTGCCTTCTCCTGGATCGTTATGGCAAAGGAGCGCCGGGCTCCGGCTCATTCCCGCCCCGCGTCACCACCGCCTCTTATAACGCTCGCTCGATTCGCTGCGCGACACGCCGTAGCACCGGCAAGAACGACTGTTCCAGCGCCTCCACGCTCACTCGCCCGGAAAACGCGCTAACGCTGACCGCCGCCTCGATCACGCCCGTGCGCCCGCGCACGGGCACCGCCATCGCGCACATGCCGACTTCGAGTTCGTCGTAGCTGAGCGAATAGCCGTCGGTTCGCGCGCGCTGGATCGCCTCGATAACCGACTCAGCGTCCGCACGCGTGCGCGCCGTCAGCGGCCGCATCTCCACCGTCTCCAGATGCCGGCGAATCTCGGCCTCGGTCATGTCCGACAGCAGCACGCGGCCGGTCGCCGAACAGTACACGGGCAGCCGCCCGCCCAGCTTCACCCCGGTCGAGACGATCCGCACCGCCTCCGCGCGCGCGACAAACACGGCGTAGCCGTCGTCGAGCACGGCGAGCGATACCGACTCCTGCAACTCGTCGCGCGCGTCGGCAAGCAACGGCTGCGCGATCTGCGGCAACGACGACGTGCTGAGGTACGCGCTACCCAGCCGCAGCATGCGCGGCAACGGCATGAAGAACTTGCCGTCGTGCGCGAGATAACCGAGTTCGACGAGCGTCAACAGGCAACGGCGCGCAGCCGGCCGGCTCAGGTCCGCGAAGCGTGCTGCGTCCGAGACCGTCATGCGCGTGATTGACGCGCCAAACGCCTCGATGATCGCAAGCCCCTTCGCGAGACCGCCCATGCCTTCCTTTGCGCGGCCTTTTTCCGCTTCGCCCTGCCCTGCTTCCGGCGTGCGCGCGCCTTCCTCTCCATTGACAGGATCTTTGAGCAATGTCATATTTAATCTAAATATCGAACAACGTACGATATTCGAACACATTTTGGCGAAGCAGTCAACTGCCATGGCGCGCAACGCCATCGAAAACGAAAGGAACGGAGACCCGCCGAGGCTCCGTCCTGCATGGAGCGAACAACTTGAACTACATCCCCATCAAGCCGGCGCGCCGCGCCAGCATCGCGTGGCCGTCCGAAGGGCTGACACGCGTGCCCTACGCGCTGTTCCAGGACGAGAACGTGTACGCGGACGAACAGGACGCCATCTTTCGCGGCCCGCACTGGAGCTATTTGTGTCTCGAAGCGGAGGTGCCGAACGCGGGCGACTTCCGCACGACGCATGTCGGCGACGCGCCCGTCGTCGTCACCCGCGACGCGGACGGGGAGCTTTACGCGTTCGAAAACCGCTGCACGCATCGCGGCGCGCTGGTCTGCCTGGAAGACGAAGGCAACGCGAGGGACTTCAGTTGCGTGTATCACGCGTGGACCTATAGCCTTCAGGGCGATCTCGTCGGCGTCGCGTTCAAGGACGGCATCAACGGCCATGGCGGCATGAAGCCGGACTTCTGCATGGGCGACCACCACCTGCGCAAGCTGCGCGTCGCCACGCTGCACGGGCTGGTGTTCGGCAGTTTCTCGGACGACGTCCCGCCGCTCGACGAGTACCTCGGCGAGGAAATCCTCGAGCGCATCGCGCGCGTGCTCGAAAACCGCTCGCCGGTCGTGCTGGGCCGCTTCACGCAGATGCTGCCGAACAACTGGAAGCTGTACGTGGAGAACGTGAAGGATTCGTACCACGCCAGCATCCTGCATCTGTTCTTCACGACGTTTCAGTTGAACCGCCTCTCGCAGCGCGGCGGCATTCTCGTGTCCGAAGGCGGCGGCAACCATGTGAGCTACTCGGCCGTCGATCACGCCGTGGCCGCGGCGTCGAACGATTACGCGGAGCAGAACATTCGTTCCGAAAGCGGGCACCGGCTGGAAGACACGTCGGTGCTCGCCGGCATCGACGAGTTCGGCGACGGCACCACGCTGCAAATCCTCTCCGTGTTTCCGGGCTTCGTCCTTCAGCAGATTCAGAACGCGATCGCCGTTCGCCAGATTCTGCCGCGCGGCACGCAGCAGACCGAACTGAACTGGACCTATCTCGGTTTCGAAGACGACACGCCGGAGCTGCGCGAAATGCGTATGCGCCAGTCGAATCTCGTCGGCCCGGCCGGCTACGTCTCGATGGAGGACGGCTGCGTCGGCGGCTTCGTTCAGCGAGGCATCGGCGGAGCGAGCGACCATCGCTCGGTGATCGAGATGGGCGGCGACGGCGCCGAAAGCAGCGCGAGCCGCGTGACCGAAGCCTCGATCCGCGGATTCTGGAAGGCCTACCGCAACGCAATGGGGTATTGACGAGCATGACGCAGGACATTCATCAAAGGATCGCGCGCGCGCAAGCGGAATATGTGCGCTGCATCGACGACGGCGATCTTGCGCGGTGGCCGGACTTCTTCACCGAAACTTGCACGTATCGCATCACGACCGCCGACAACTATCGGCGCGGTCTCGCGGGCAGCATGGTCTATGCGGCGTCGCGCGGCATGCTGGTCGACCGCATTGCGTCGCTGCGGGACGCGAACGTCTACGAACGCCATGCGTACCGGCACCTGCTGGGTCAGCCGTTCGTGATCGCCGAAAGCGACGGCGAGGCGCGCAGCGAAACCGCGTTCATGGTCGCGCGCATCATGCGCGACGGCTCGACGAGTCTCTTCGCGACGGGCCGCTACTGCGACGTGTATGCGTTCGACGGCGAGCGCGCGATGCTGCGCGAGCGGGTTGTCGTTTGCGACAGCTCGCGCATCGACACGCTGCTGGCGTTGCCGCTATGACGCCGGCACCGACAATCGCGCTCGCACTGGGCGACCCGAACGGTATCGGCCCCGAGATCGCGGTGAAGGCGGCTGCGCAACTCGCGCTCGATCCGCTCGCGCCGCGCGTGGTGCTGTTCGGCGACGCGTTCGTGATTCGCTGGTATGCGCAACGCTGCTGCGCGCACGAGACGCTGCGCGAGGTGACGGCGGCGGGCGGCGCGTTGCCGCCCGCCGCACCGCGCACGCTCGACTTCGTCGACGTGCCGTCGCTTGCCGCCGACGCATTCAAGCCCGGCGAGGTGTCCGCGGCAGCCGGGACCGCAACGCTTGCCTATGTGTCGGCAGCGCTTGGCGCGGCCCGCGCGGGCCGCGTCGACGCCGTGATCGCCTGCCCGCATTCGGAAACGGCGATCAACGCCTCGGGCGTGCGCTTCGCCGGCTATCCCGGCTTCGTCGCGTCGGAAATGGGCGTGGCCGCCGACGAGGTTTATCTGCTGCTGATCGGCGGCGGACTGCGCATCGTGCACGTCACGCTGCACGAAGGCATCGTGTCCGCGCTTGCGCGGCTCGACCAGCCGCACGTCGAACGGGCGGCGCGCGCGGCGGTCGGCGCGCTCCGGCGGATGGGCGTCGAAAAGCCGGTCGTCGGTCTGATGGGCATCAATCCGCATGCGGGCGAAGGCGGGCTGTTCGGGCAGGAGGACGTCGCGATCACCGAACCGGCCGCGCATGCGCTGCGCAATGCGGGCATCGAGGTGATCGGTCCGCAAGGCGCCGATCTGCTGCTCGCCAATCCGGCCGTCGACGTGTTCGTCGCGATGTATCACGACCAGGGCCACATTCCGGTGAAGCTGCGCGCGGGCCGGCATTCGGCCGCGCTGTCGATCGGCGCGGGCGTGATGTTCTCCAGCGTCGGCCACGGCAGCGGCTTCGACATCGCCGGCACGCTGCGCGCGGACCCGGCCGCGCTGCTCGGTGCGATCCGGCTCGTGTCGACCGGCGCCGTGCCGCTGTCCTGAACGACTTATCGAGGTATGAACGTGGATTACCAGATTTCCATCGCCGGCAACGACATTGCGTTTCGCTGCGGCGAAAACGAGACCGTGCTCGACGCCGCCGAACGCGCGGGCTACGCGGTGCCGTACTCGTGCCGCAAGGGCGTGTGCTCGACGTGCGAAGGCGGCGTCGTCGCGGGCGCGGGCCGCTCGACCGTGCAGGGCGGCATCCAAGGGCCGGAGGAACGCGTGCTGCTGTGCTGCCTGCGCCCCTCGTCCGACTTGACCATCGCGCCGCGCCGGATCGATAAGCGCGACCCCGCCGCTCGCAAGACCCTCGACGTCGCCGTCTATCGCGTCACGCAACCGGCCGCCGACGTGAGCGTGCTGCAACTGCGGCTGCCGGCCGGCGTGCGCGCGAAGTTTCGCGCGGGCCAGTTCCTTCAGGTCGAACTCGACGACGGCAGCCGCCGCAACTATTCGATGGCGAATCCGCCGCACGAAAGCGACAGCGTGCAACTGCACGTGCGGCACGTGCCGGGCGGGCGGTTCTCCGAAGGCGTGCTGCGCGGCCTCGACAAGGGGCACACGTTGCGCGTGGAGTTGCCGTTCGGCGAGTTCTCGCTGCAAGAAACGTCGGCCAAGCCGGCAATCCTGATCGCGACCGGCACGGGCTTCGCTCCGGTCAAGTCGATTGTCGAAGACGCAATCAAACGCAAGCTCGAGCGGCCACTCTTTCTGTACTGGGGCGCGCGCAGGCTCGAGGATTTGTATCTGTTCGACCTCGCCGGAAAATGGGCGAACCAGGGCAAGGTGCGCTTCGTTCCGGTGCTGTCCGAACCGCACGAAGGCTGGAACGGCCGGCGCGGCTTCGTTCACGAAACCGTGCTGGAGGACTTCGGCTCGCTCGACGGTTATCAGGTCTACGCATGCGGCAACCCCGCGATGACTCACGCCGCGCGCACCACATTCATGGGCGCGGGACTCGCCGAAGAAGACTTCTTCAGCGACGCCTTCGTTCATACAGACCAGGCGGCCTAGCCCGCACTTGCCGTCCCCTCAAGGCATACCTACAAGAAACCGGAGACAAAAATTGGCATCCCTAAGCATTGACGTGGCCGAAATCATCGAACGACAGAAGGCCGGCGCCGGCCAGTACACCGTCGTGCTGCTGTGCGCGCTGCTGATGTTTCTTGACGGCTTCGACACGCAGGCCATCAGCTACATCGTGCCGGCGCTTTCAAAGCAATGGCACCTGCCGCGCGAGATTCTCGGTTCGATCTTCTCGGCCGCGCTGGTTGGCCTGATGGTCGGCTATCTTGCGGTCGCCCCGCTATCCGCGCGTTTCGGCCATAAACGGATGATGATGACGAGCACGGTGCTGTTCGCGGTGTTCACGATGCTCACCGTGTTCGCGACCAACGTCACCGAGCTGATCGGCCTGCGCTTCATGACCGGCATCGGGCTCGGTGCCGCCGCACCCAGCGCGGTCGCGCTCACCTGCGAGTTCGCCCCGAAGCGGCTGCGCTCGACGTTCGTGCTGCTCGTTTACTGCGGCTTCTCGCTCGGCTTCGTTGTCGCCGGTCTCGCGGCGGGCGTGCTCATGCCGGCGCACGGCTGGAAGTCGCTGATGCTGGTCGGCGCGGCGGCCCCGCTCGCGCTCGTGGCGCCGCTCGCCTGGTGGTTGCCGGAGTCGCTCGCGTTCCTGCAACGGCGTCCCGACGGCGCTGCCCGAATGCGCGCGGTGCTCGTACGGCTCTTTCCGCGCGTTGCGATTGCGCCCGGCAGCACGTTTCGCCTCGAAGACGAATCGGAACAACGGGCGAGCGTGATGACGCTCGTGCGCGGCCGCACCGCCGCCGGCACGGTCCTGCTGTGGATCGTGTTCTTCCTGAATCTCGCCGAGTTCTACTTCATGCAGAGCTGGCTGCCGACAATGCTGACCGGTCTGCAATACGCGCCTTCGACGGTCGTCTGGGTAACCGCGCTGCCGACGATCGCCGGCGTGCTTTCCGCCGTGCCGCTCGGGCTCGCGATGGACCGCATCGGCCCCTATGCCACGCTCACGACGCTGTATGTCGTCGGGGCGGTGTTTCTGTGGCTCGTCGCGGGAGCGTTCTCCGGCAACGTCGCATGGTTGATGGTCACCGTGTTCTGCGCCGGGTTCTGCATCAGCGGCGGACAGAAAAGCGTGATCGCGCTCGCGGCCGTCTACTACCCGCAGCGCCTGCGCTCCACCGGCGTGGGCTGGGCGCTCGGCATCGGCAGGCTCGGCGGCATCGCCGGGCCGCTCGTGGCCGGCATGCTGTACACCGCGCGCTGGACGCCCGCCGAAATCTTCTCGTTCACCGCGTGGCCAGTGCTCGCCGCCGGCTGCGGCGTATTCGCGATGGGGCGGGTGTACGGCAGCCGCGCCCGCACCGCCGAACGTGGCGCAGCACATTAGCTTCCCCCCAGTTCCCCGCAGTTTCCTAAACCAACCGCATACAACAGACGCGCCCCATTCTCCACCTTGTGGAGCATGGATAGACGCGTCACGTCGGAGACACCATGAAAAAAATTTCCTTGGCCGCTGGTCTTGCGCTCGCAGCCGGCTTCGCGCACGCACAGAGTTCGGTCACGTTGTACGGCCTCGTAGACGCCGGCCTCGTCTACGTGAACAACCAGTCAGGCCACGCGAACGTCGAATCGGTCACCGGGCCAACGAACGGTAGCCGCGTCGGTCTGCGCGGCACGGAAGACCTCGGCGGCGGACTGAGCGCGATCTTCACGCTCGAAAACGGCTTCGACACCTCGAACGGCAAACTGCTGCAAGGCAACCGGCTGTTCGGTCGGCAAGCATTCGTCGGACTTGCCAGCAAGCGTTTGGGCACGCTGACGCTCGGGCGGCAGTACGACACGATGACGGAGATCATCGGCTCATTCGCGGCAACTTCGATGTGGGCGTGGCTCGGCACGCATCCGGGTGACTTCGACGATCTGAATTCGACGTTCCGGGTGAACAACGCCGTGAAATATCGCTCGCCCAACTTCGCAGGAGCGCAGTTCACCGGCCTTTTTGCGCCGGGCGGCGTAGCCGGCGATTTCGCGTCGAACCGTGTGTATGCGCTCGGATTGCGCTACGAACATGGCCCGCTAAGCGCGGCGCTTGCGTATGACTCGATCGACGATCCGTCGACCTCGGTGCTCGACAGCGCGCTCGCGCCAGGCGCCACCGGGTACGCGTCGCCGTCGAAAACGCCGGTGTTCGGCGGGTATGCGTCCGCCAAGGCCTGGAAAATCTTCGGCGCCGCGCTCGGTTACCGGATCGGCAATGCCACGCTCCACGCGGTGTACACCAACACGCGCTTCCAGGACATCTTGCGCACCGCCTCGACGCCGAACACCGGGACCGCCGTGTTCAACAGCTACGAAATTAACGGGCGCTACGCCATCACGCCTGTCCTCTTCGTCGGCGCATCTTACGACTACACGAAGGCAGACAAGGCGAAGTACCAACAGATCGACGTCGGCCCGAATTACGTGCTGTCGAAGCGCACCGACCTCGATCTCGTTGGCGTGTGGCAGCATGCCTCGGGCGTCGATTCGACCGGGCACGCCGCCGTGGCGGCGATCAGCACGCTCGGACAGTCGTCGACGCCCACTCAGGTCGCGGTGAAGTTGTCATTACGGCATCGATTCTGACGACCGACAAACTCGTCGATCCGTGCGCCGGTCGCCCGCTTCTTTAACGTGGCGACGCGTTGCACGAGGCGCGGCTCGTGCAACGACGCCTGATAGGCGCTGCGATCGACAGTCAAAGTTCATCGTCTCTGGCACGGGACAGCCGTCCGCACCGCGAAAACGAAAGTCGTTCGCCACCCTCACCCGCTGCCACTCCAGTCCCTTTGCCCGATGCACCGTGGAAATCACGAGTCTACCGGCTGGCCGGACGCGCTGTGCTGGGCGAGCGCTCTCAGATAGCCGGTTCCGAGTTCGTCGACGATCTTCACTATCGGCAGCAGATCCTGGCCGAACGGCGTGCGCGAGTACGCCTGCGCATCGGCCCAGTTCTCAAACAGGGAAAACGCGGCGGGCTTGAATGCGCGTTGCGCGGCCAGTAACGGCTCAGCGCCATCCGCAAAGGCGGTGATTTCGGCTGCGGTCATCCGGATTGCCGGGGGGGGCCAGCATCAAGTCCAGCCGCCAGTTGCTAGATCGCCGTCACGTTCTTAAATGAGCAAGCCTTTCTCGGCCTTCAGCGTGGCAATTTCGAGTTCCGTTGGGTCGATCGACATTGCGGTTCCTTCTGGGCAATGACGAATGCGCAATTCTCGCACGGGGCCGTAGACCGTAATAAAGTGACACCGTTGCGACGATAATTGAGTTACCACGCACTGGGCAATCCACTCGGTTCCAGCCGGATGGCGCCGACGAGCGGCCGCGGCAAACACCGCGGCCGGCTGCGAACTTCCGGTCTCGACCGAGGCTGTGTGGAAACGCGAAACACAGGTTTGACGTGCAAAAACTCTGATTCGACGACTATAGAGCCGCGTTGCGCTCTCGGAATCGATCGATCAACTGAGAGACGTTGGGTGGCTGCGCTACCTTAACGCAAGCCGTTTCCCGGCATATGTTGGAAGGCCTAGCTGCCTCACGCACCCACCAGCCGCATGGCCCTCATGGTTCGCGAGAATCCCAATATCGCCATCACGCGCTTGAGGTTATACGCCAGCACATGCAGGCTCATCTCAGTACTGACATTGGATAGCCTGCGCGTCAGGAAGTGCGTATAGCCCATCCAGTGCTTGAACGTTCCGAAGACATGTTCAACGGTTCGCCTGCGCACCAGGCATCGCATCCGGCATCCTGTCCAGTCTCTTCTGCGCAGCTTCCAGTACGGACTCATGTTCCCATCGCGTGATTCGTCGATAGTCACTCGGAGTACATTGTGATTTGATTTCACAACGAGGACAGGCACTGCTCCAATAACGATGCAGCTGCATGCCATGCTCTTCGCGGGCGAAGCGGTGAATCGCGCGCTGCCCAGCTGGACAGAGGTATTCGTCATCCCGGGCAATGTAGATGAAGTCCGCTCTGTCGAAGCGGCCATGGGCTTTGGCGCCTGATGTCAGGTTCTTCGGCAGAATGGCGGCAATACCTGCATCTGCACAAGCTTTTATCTGTGGCCCGCTGTAGTACCCACGGTCGGCGATCACCTTCAATCTTCTCTTGCGCATGGAATCACGAGCAGCTTGCGCCATCGGACTGAGTTGCGCCCGGTCGTGGCCTGAGTTCGTTACCTCATGGGCAACGATGAGGTGGTGCCTGGCCTCTATGGCCACCTGCACGTTGTAGCCCACCATGCCCGAGCCCCTGCCGCTCGTCGCCATGGAGCGCGCATCAGGGTCGGTCAGCGAGAGCTGGCCATCCGGTTGCGTCTTGAGTTCTTCTTTTATCTGTTCGAGGCGATGCATTTGATCGCGCAATTGACCGATCCTCTCCTGCAGCCGCGCGGTCTTCGCTTCAAGCTCGGGTGGCCGCGTCCGGTCAGCCGTCTCCAATGCACTCAGGTAGCGCTGGATGCTCTCTTCAATCTGTTGCTGCCGCTTGCCGATCTTGCCCGTCGTGAAGTTACGGTCGCGAGTGTTCGATGCCTTGAACTTGCTTCCATCAATAGCAACAAGTGCCTGTGAGAACCGCTTCAGATCACGGCACAGCACAACAAACCGGCGACAGACATTGCGGATGCCGGCGCCGTTGTCTCGCCGAAAGTCGGCTATCGTTTTGAAGTCCGGCACCAGTCGGCCTGTGAGCCACATCAGCTCAACATTGCGCCGACATTCGCGCTCTAGCAGGCTGTTGATCTTTGTAACGGTGTAAACGGGCGCTGAGGGCAATACGTTAGAGATATCGTGTTCATGATCTTGGGTGGACGAGTGCGATGCGCGGAATGGACGAGATGCAGGAACCGCTGTTCACGACGGTAAAGCTGGAGGATTTCGTGCCGGCCGATCATCCATTGCGGCCGGTGCGGTTGCTGGTCAATCAGGCGCTGAAGCGGCTCAACGGATTGTTCAGCGTGATCTATGCGGACAGCGGTCGCGCGTCGATCGCGCCGGAGAAACTGCTGCGAGCCTTGCTTCTGCAGGTGTTTTATTCGGTGCGCAGCGAGCGCATGCTGATGGAGCAGATGCGCTACAACCTGCTGTTTCGCTGGTTCGTCGGGCTGGCCATCGAGGACGCCGTATGGGACCACTCGGTATTCTCGAAGAACCGTGACCGGTTGCTGGAACACGAAGTGGTTGAAACGTTCTTTACGGAGGTCATGAGCCTGGCCGACCGGCAGGGCCTGCTCTCGCGCGAGCACTTCTCGGTCGATGGCACGCTGATTCAGGCGTGGGCCAGCCACAAGAGCTTCCGGCCGAAGGACGGCCCGCACGATCCACCGGCCGGCGGCGGACGCAATGCCGACACTGACTGGAAGGGATGGCGCCGCAGCAACGACACGCACGAATCGGGTACCGATCCCGATGCCAGGCTGTTCAAGAAGAGCAGCGGTTCCCCGGCCATCCTGTGCTACCACGGGCACGTGCTGATGGAGAACCGCTCGGGTCTAGTGGTCGGTGCCGTCGTCAGCCATGCCGATGGTTTCGCTGAACGCGCGAGTGCGTTGCGTCTGCTCGATTGCGTTCCGGGGCGTCATGCCAAAACGCTCGGGGCCGACAAAGCGTATGACACGCGTGACTTCGTTCGCGATTGCCGGGTACGCAAAGTGACGCCTCACGTTGCGCGTCATGATGAGCGCTGGGGCGGCAGTGCCATTGATGGACGAACCTCGCGGCACGCCGGTTACGGCATCAGCCAAATCAAGCGCAAACGCATCGAAGAGCATTTTGGTTGGGGCAAGACCGTCGGAAAGATTCGGCAGACCGTGTATCGCGGTATCAAACGGGGGGACCAGCACTTTAAACTGACGATGCTGGCCAGCAACCTGACTCGAATGGCTCGAATAATGGCGGCGGTTCCTGCGGGAGCAGCACGATGAGCCATGCAAATGCGGCGCTCGCATGGCCGCATGCCAGTTGCTCCGTTCGCCAGCCGGGTACCCGCGACCATTCGTCTGGAAATCAGCGACCGATTGCATGCGCGATCCTTTTAAACAGTGCTTTGGCCGTTAAGACTCGGCGCTTTTCAACAGCCTGCTAGGCGACGACTCGATTGAATGCGGTTGAGGTAGCCGTAGATGTATATTTTCAACAGCACTGCCGGATGGTAGGAGGGGCGACCTGTAGTCGATGGTGTGACGCCTTCGAAACCCATCGATTCCAGTTCCAGCTCTTCGACGAACGCCTCGATGATCCTCACCGGGTTATCCTCGGCAACGAAATCATCCAGACATTCTGGCAACAACGTTATCTGATTGCGGTCTTCGCCTTCAATGAATCGCTTCATGAATCCCCCGACCCGAACGCGTTGATTCAGTTTAGGCGATCAATGCGTTTTCACACAGCCTCGACCCGAAGCGGGCACTCAAGCCGATCTACCGAACGTCGGCTTGCCCTTGGCATGCGGTCGTCGCATCCTCATCGCTGCGCAGCCTTTCCATGGGTGGATCGCCCTTGACCCGTCACCAGCCGATCGCGCTTTTCGACAAGAAAGTCCATGAAAGCCCGGACCCTGGACGGCATTCGCTCGCGTGAAGGAACGTAGAGATAGAACCCCGCGAATGGCCTGCACCATTCGCGCAGCACGCGGATCAGCGATCCATCGGACAGATGCCGGCGCACGGCGATATCGACATGCTGAACCAGACCGGCCCCCTGCAGCGCCGCACGGGTCATGCTGTCGTCGTCGTTGGTCACCAGCGTTCCCTGTGGCTCGACCACGAATGCGTGACCATCGGCCCCAGGCGCAGTAAATTCCCATCGAAAAATCGCGCCGCTGCTGGTATGCCGATACGACACGCAATCGTGCCGCTCAAGATCCGCGGGTGTCTGCGGCATCCCGTGCCGCTCGAAATACCCGGGTGAAGCGACAACCGCCATTTCGAGCATGGGCGAGATCGGTACGGCGACCACATGCGATGCCAGGCTTTCGCCCATGCGAATGCCCGCATCACATCCGTCCGCGATGATATTGGAGAAACCGTCGTTCATCACGAGTTCGAGCTTGAGCTGTGGAAAGCGCGTGAAGAACTCGGCAAGGTGCGGTTCGACAAGTGTTCTGGCCGCTATCCGGGAGGTGTTCACGCGCAGCAGACCCGACGGCGTGGCGCTCTCCGCGCCAAGTCCCCGCACCGCCTGCTCAATGGCACCTAGCGCAGGCCGCAGCTGATCAAACAACCTCTGACCTTCCTCCGTCAGCGACATTTCGCGCGTCGTCCGATAAATCAACCGCACATTCAACTGCGCTTCGAGCGCCTTGAGATTCTGCGACAGCGCCGCGCGCGACACGCCCATCTCGGCGGCGGCCTTGGTAAAGCTGCCGTGCTGCGCGATATGAGCGAACCAGGCCAAGGCAGGGAGTTTTGACGGTTCCATGCGTTTTATTGTAAATCACGACTTACCAGTGATGTCTGGATTGTGGCCTTCCTGTGAACCATTGCGTTTCCTATGATGCAGTTCATGGCGAGCACACGCGAATCGCCGCTCGGCCGCCCACCCTGGAGAACAGATCATGAAAGTCAGCCTCAAAAGCCGGAACGGTCAGGACATCACCATTGCAGCAGTGATTCACTTCCCCGAAGGTTTCAACGAAAACACGAAGCATCC
This sequence comes from Paraburkholderia sp. J41, assembly GCF_905220235.1. NCBI lineage: Bacteria > Pseudomonadati > Pseudomonadota > Betaproteobacteria > Burkholderiales > Burkholderiaceae > Paraburkholderia > Paraburkholderia sp. J41. The sequence continues at coordinate 89,765 of NZ_CAJMZE010000007.1, forward strand.
TGCCGTTGTCGTGGCCCATCCAGGCGGTGGCGTAAAGGAACAGGCCGCGGGTCTGTATGCGAGCAAGCTTGCCCGGCAAGGCCTTGTGGCGATTGCCTTCGACGCCTCGTATCAGGGCGAAAGCACCGGCGAGCCGCGCCAGCTCGAAAACCCGTATATCCGCACCGAGGATGTCAGCGCGGTGATCGACTATCTGACGACGCTGCCCTACGTCGACGCCGACCGTATCGGCGCGATGGGCATCTGCGCGGGGGGAGGTTATGCCGCGAACGCGGCCATCAACGATCGTCGCATCAAGGCAGTCGGCACCGTCAGCGCGGTCAATATCGGTTCGATGTTCCGCAATGGCTGGGACAACAGTATCAAGTCGCCCGATGCAATCCCGGTACTGCAAGCCGGCTCGCAGGCCCGTACCGCTGAAGCTGGCGGTGCGGACACTGTCACGATCCCGCTTGCGCCACTGCGCAAGGAAGATGCGCCGAACGAGGAACTCGCACAAGCCTGGGAGTACTACCACACGCCGCGCGCCGAACATCCGAATGCGCCGGGCTTTGCGACCGCCCGCAGCCTGAACCAGATCATCACGTATGACGCCTTTAACATGGCCGAATCGTTCCTGACGCAACCGCTGCAAGTCGTGGCGGGCGACGAGGCCGGCAGCAAGTGGATGAGCGACGACCTGTTCAGGCGCGCCGCCAGCGAGGACAAGCATTTCCACGTGGTAGCGGGCTCCAACCACATGAAGCTGTATGACGTGCCGCAGTATGTAGACGAAGCGGTTTCCGTACTCGCACCGTTCTTCCAGCGCACGCTGAAGTAAGCATGCAGGGGCGCATCCGGCCACTCCCTTGAGTGGCTGCGGCTTCGTCCAGCCCGACATCCACAGGAAAGGCCATTCAACATGACTCCCACAATCATTCAGCACGTCACCTACCCGAACCTTGGCTGGGACACTGCCGCCGATCTCTATCTGCCGCCCGACTTCAACGCGGCGAAGCGGCATCCGGCCATTGTCAGCACCCATCCCATCGGTAGCTGCAAGGAACAGACCGCCGGGAATATCTACGCGAAAGGGCTCGCAGAGAAAGGCTTCGTCGTGCTCGTGCACGATGCGAGCTTCCAGGGCGCGAGTGGCGGTAAGCCGCGTTTTATCGAAGATCCGTCGATTCGCGTCTCGGATATCCGCTTCGCCGTGGATTATCTGCAGTCGCTGCCTTATGTCGATGAAAACCGTATCGGCGCCATCGGCGTGTGCGGCGGCGGAGCCTATACCATCCATGCCGGCATTACCGACCACCGCCTCAGGGCGCTGGTATCCGTCACCGGCGTGAATTACGGCCGCCTCATCCGCGAAGGCTTCGCGCAGTTCAAACCGCTGGAATTCAGCGAAAGCATGGCTGGCATGCGCACGGCGGAAGCACTCGGCGGCTCGCGCCATGTCGTCGATTTACTGCCTGCGTCAGTAGAGGCCGGCAATCAGGCCGGCATCACCGATATCGACGTGCTCGAAGCCACCGACTACTACAAGACCGCTCGCGGCCGGCAGCCCAATGGCGCCACCCGTCAGCTGATGTCGTTCAGCAGTGCCGCGATGGGCTGGGACGCATTCCTGAACGCGGAAGTTCTGCTGACCCAGCCGTTGATGGTGGTCATCGGCGACAAGGCGGGTGGTTTTGGCGCTTTCCGCGATGGCTGGGAGATCTACGGCCGCGCGGCTTCGAAGGACAAGCACATCGTGGTGGCCGAAGGCTGGTCGCATTACGACCTGTATGACAAGCCGGAACCGGTGGCCATTGCCATGACCCGGATCGTGCCGTTCTTCAGGGAAAACCTGTGATGAAGCACATCCTCATTCTGGGCGCTGGCGGCCAGATTGCGCGATGGGTGGTTCGGGCGCTGGCCGACTGCCATGACACTTCATTGACGCTGCTGGTGCGTAACCCCAGTCGCCTGACGGGCAGGGAGCCCTCAAACGCCCGGGTCGTGATCGGCGACGTGCTGGACAGGAAACTGCTCAGGCAGGCGATGGCGAGGCAGGATGTCGTCTACGCCAATCTCACCGGCGAAGATCTCGACAGGCAGGCCGAAAGCATCATCGCCGCCATGCAGGCCACGGGCGTGAAGCGACTGGTGTTTGTCCTCTCGCTGGGCATCTACGACGAGGTGCCTGGCAAGTTCGGAGAGTGGAACAACGCTACGATCGGCGAAGATTTGAAGCCTTTCCGTCGGGCTGCGGACGCCATTGAGGTGTCCGGGCTGGACTATACGATTCTTCGCCCCGCCTGGCTGACGGATGAGGATGAGGTCGACTACGAAACCACGCTCCGAGACCGGTCGTTCGCTGGCACGGTCGTTTCGCGCAAAAGTGTGGCCGACCTGATCGTCAAGATCATTGAGGCGCCGCAGCTACACGTGCACGGGAATATCGGCGTGAACAAGCCAGATACCGATGGCGACAAACCGTACTTCATGTAAGGCACTGCAAATCGGGATCGGTCCGTGACGAGAGTCTGCCGAACGACAGCCGATGTATTCCCCGTCGCCCGACGGTTATCTCGCCAGTTCCGGTCATTCGCCCTTCGTGGGCGAACTGACCGGAGCTGGCCGCACGCAGACACGTATTGCAACATCACGTCGGCGAGTAGTCACGGGCGACCGGCCCGATTCGACCCGGAGCGCCGGAGATCTGTGAGCGCTGGTCCAATAAGATTTAACATAAATAAATATGGAAATTTTAAACTGTAGGAGCAAAATAGTAATGTCGTAGTTGGGCAAAGCACAGATGTCGTACCCAGGCACGAGATGCATGGTGGCGCGGTTTTCACGGACTGCGTGGAGTCGCCGATGACCTGCACTGGGATGATCACGATGACCAATGCCTTGACGGTGCAGTACGACCGCGTGATGTACCTGCCGGACGACACGCCCCAGGACCGCAAGCTCGTTCACCGTTACATCGACGTGTGGGAGTACCGGACGGACGCATCGAGATCCGTGCTGACGGGCAACCGCTGCCGTACCGCGAGTATGACCGGCTGACCGAGGTGGACCAGGGTGCGGTGATCGAGCACAAGCGTCTTGCCCACGCGCTCGCGGTGGCGCAGGCCCTGCAGGCGCAGCGCGATGACCGGCGGGCGTCGGGCTCGCCTTCGCGCACGAACCGCGGCGTCGAGGTACGCCGGGCTGAACGGGTGCCGGGCACGAAGAAGACGCGCGTGTACACGCAGGCGGACATGGAAGCGATGGTCGTGAAGCTGGCGCAGGCGGCAAAGCCAGATTCAAAACCTGGCCAGCGGTCTGCCAGGGCCCGCTGAATGAAGGTCAGCGCCCTGCTGCTTCAACCGCTGACCTTCAACAATGAGTGAACACAGAAACAGAGAAAGATGCGACATCTGTAAATGACTGGCCGTACGACATCTCTATCTGGCCATGACATAAACACTGATTCGTCCTCCATTTGTGCAGTCAACCGACGGCGAACAAATGCACGCCCGGCAATGCCGCTGGAAAGTTGTCTCCCCGCCACAGCCCCCTTCCGCTTCGCGCAGTGCGTCACGCATCGGGTTAATCCACCGGTTGCGTTGACCGTCCCGCGCGCACGACACTCGCTGCCAATGCGTTCGACGACCTGTCGCCGCCGAAGCGGCGCAGCAGTGTGGCCGGTCGATACGGCGCACCACCGAACGGGATACTCGCCGGTAACGATCCACGCAAGCGCGGACTCCATCACAGCAACCGCAGCAGGCTGATCCCCGAACCTGTCGCCGCGATACCGCCTGCGAGTATCAGCGCCTTGAAGGGTGCGTGGTCGATGCCCTTGCCAAGCATCACGGTCGCAACAGCAGCGCCTAGCGTCATGCCGCCCAGTCTTGCCAAACTCATCATGGCAGACGCCGCGCCGCTGCGCTCACGCGGCCCGCTCGTCATCACCAGCTTGTTGTTCGGCGTCTGATACAGGCCGAAACCTATGCCGCAAATGGCGAGCCGCCACGCGATCGACAGATTGCCCGCAGATGTGGACAGCGCGGCCGTTTCCCATAGCCCGCCTGCGAGCAGTGCCAGACCGATACCACACAGGACGCTGGCGCGATAACGTTCGGCCAGCCGCGCGGCCAGGGGCGCGACAAACACGATCACAAGCGGCCACGGCGTCATCAGCATGCCGCTCACCCGGATGCTGCGACCGAACGTCTGTTCGAACATGAAGGGCAGCGACACCAATGCCGTCGCCTGCGCAGCGTACGCGCAGATCGACGTGAGCAACGACATCGAAAACAACGGGATGGCCAGCAGATCATTGGGCAGAATCGGGTGCTCGCGATGGCGCTGGTGCCAGACGAAAAATGCGGTCGACACGACGCCCGCCGCAATCATCAAGCCGGCATGGCTGCCGGCCGTGTTCAGGCCGGCTACGCCGATAATCGAGAGCGCGAGCGCGATGCCGCCCATTATTGCGCCGATCGCATCGAAGGATCGTTTCGCACCGCGTGTGGGCGGCAGGGAGAATCCGGCGCTCGCAAACACGACTGCGCTAATGGGCACGTTGACCCAAAAGAGCCACGGCCAGCTCGATGCGTGCAGGATGAAAGCGGCGATACTCGGACCAGTGGAAGCCGACAACGCGACAGTGAGGGCGAGCCAGCCGAGCGCACGCCCGCTCATGGACTGAGGGACGACGATACGTATGAGCGCCGGGCCGACTGTAGCGAGACACGCTCCGCCGATACCCTGGAACGCGCGCGCCGCGATGAGTGCGCCGATAGAGGGCGACACGGCACAGGCAATCGACCCGATGACGAACAGCGCCACGCCGCCCAGATGGATTCGCCTGTAACCCCACCGCTCGCCCAACGCCGCAAGCGGCAGGATGAAAACGCCCATCGCTAGCTGATAGCCATTGACGACCCAGACCGCTGTGTCCGGGGCGCTGTGCAGGTCGAGGGAAATCGCCGGAATCGCAACGTTCGCGATAGCCGCATCGAGATTGCTCATGAAAGTGCCGAGCAAGATTGCGAACATCGCACAACCCAGCTTGATGCCGGTCTGCTCGCCGTCTTTCGCTTGCTGCATGGACGGACGCCCTGCTGCGTTCTGCATCAAACTCTCCCCCGCTGTTCTATTCGCGCAATAAACGATGCACCAGCCGATACGGCGGACGCCTCGCGGATGTTCAGGTTTAACCGGCTCGCCCTTTCCAGTTCGTCTCGACGAAGATGGATTCCTAAGCGTGGACTTCACAGCATCGGCGCAAATGATGCAGATCAAATTGGCTCCGACGGCTTGAGGTAGACTTTCCTGACGGGATAAATCGTCGAAGTTATCCCGTGACAATTATACGTATTATGGGATTTTAGTAAATCGTGACGGGATAGTTCGGGCAGCGCGCCGTGCATCGCCTCGAATCATCCATGAAGCCCTTACGGCCCTGTCACGCTCTGTACCGCGTCCGCCCAGCGCCACTTATCACATAGCGCGACGCGGCTTGTTTATCGGAATATAGGATTCGATGATTGCACACGTAAGCAAGAACGCAGTGCCGAACAGCGACGCAGAAAGCGACCCCGCGCGAGGCACTTCTTCCAGCAGCCTTGAGCGGTTGATCTCCGTGCTCGACGTGCTCGAGGAAAGTCCGGCCGGCCTCACGTTCGACCAAATGCTGGAAGTCCTGCAACTCACCCGCTCCACGCTATATCGGTACGTGAAGATTCTTTCGGAGGCGGGCCTGATTACATCGCTTCCCGACCTCGGCTATACGCTTGGCCCGCGCGTAGCGGAACTGGACTACAAGATGCGCGCGCAGGACCCGCTCATCCACGCTGCCAGGCCGGTTATGACCGAGTTGTCGCGCTCTGTCGGCGGCGTGGCATTGCTGTGCCGGCGCTATCGCGACAAGGTGCTGTGCGTTCACCAGGAAGGCTTCAGCGAGACGTTTCGCAGCGCCTATGAGCGTGGCCGCGACTGGCCGCTATTCAAAGGTGCGGCGTCGCGCATCATCCTTGCGCAATTGCACGCGCGCGTCGTGAGCCGGCTGTACCGCGAGCGGACGCAGGAGTTCGCGGCAAGCGGACTGGGCAGGACGCTGGACGCGGTGAAGGCGTCGCTGGCACAGATTCGGCACGCCGGATGGTGTGCATTGGAGAGTGAAGTGACTAGCGGCGTGACCGGCATTGCCGCGGCAGTGTTCGATACGCAAAGCCTGGTCGTGGGCAGCCTGAGCATCACGGTCGGCAAGACCGCGATGAAAGACGAGGAAGTCCGGCGTATCGCGGAACGCGTAAAGTTCTGCGCCAGCATCGTATCGAACGCAATTTCGGCGCGCAAATGAGCACGGGGCGCGCTCGGCCCGCTTTTCCATTCGGCTCGTCGCGACTGCCACAGCGGGTTTTCGAGCGACGGCCCCGCCTTTGCAACTCGATCATGCATACGTAGCCGAGCACAGCAGCGAGCGCCGCAGATTCGCGAAGTTCACGAGCCCTGGCAGCAACGTAATCGGCAAGTCGTCGCGGCGGAACAGCGGTTTCAAACCCGCTTCCGGCATCACGCCCTCCGGCGTTTTCGAGTTGGGCTTGCGCGATGTCGAAGCGCGGGCGAGCCGCGGCCCGAGCGGTTTGCGCCGCCCATTCGGGGAACCGGTATCGGCCACTTGCCTACAACTGGAACACGCTGACGGCGCGCGCAAGGCCCGTTGCCTGGTCCTGCATCGACTGCGCCGCCGCCGACGCCTGCTCGACGAGCGCCGCATTCTGCTGTGTGACCTCGTCCATCTGGTTCATGGCGACGCTGACGTGCTCGATCCCGCGGCTCTGCTCGCTCGAAGCGGCCGCGATCTCGCCCATGATGTCGGTGACGCGCGCCACGGCATGCGTGACTTCGGACATCGTGCGTCCCGCCTCGCCGGCCAGTTCCGAGCCGTCATCGACTTTCTTGACCGATGAGCCGATCAGTTCGCTGACCTCCTTTGCCGCCGCCGATGCGCGTTGCGCGAGGCTGCGCACTTCGCTGGCCACCACCGCGAAACCCCGGCCCTGCGCGCCCGCGCGCGCCGCTTCGACGGCCGCGTTCAACGCCAGGATGTTGGTCTGGAACGCGATGCCTTCGATCATGCCGGTGATTTCGGCGACCTTCCTGGAACTCGCGTTGATCTCGTTCATCGTGCTGACGACCTGCTCCACGACCGCCCGGCCCTTCTGCGATACCGCCGACGCATTGCGGGCCAGCATGCTGGCCTGCTGGGCATTTTCGGTGTTCTGCCTGACCACGGATGTCAACTGCTCCATCGCGGAAACCGTCTCGCCGAGCGACGCGGCCTGTTCTTCGGTGCGCGCGGAGAGATCGAGGTTGCCCGCCGCGATCTCGCGCGAGCCTGTCGCGATGCTCTCGCCCGAGGACCGCACTTCGCCAATCAGTTGCACGAGACTGCCCTGCATCTGTGCCATCGAGGCCAGCACACTGCCGGGCGGCGCGCCTGCCGCATCGACAGGTTGCAGGTCGCCCTTCGCAACCCGCTGCGCGATGCGCCCGAGCAGCGCCGGTTCCGTGCCGAGCGCGCGCGTAATACCGCGCGTGAGCCCCGTGCCGACAAGCATGGCAACGAGCACCGCCGCGAGACACACACCGCCGAGCAGCATGCGCTGCCTGTCATAGTTGTCGCTGTTCTGTGCCATCAGCGCCTTGGCGCGCGCGAGACTCGCATTGCTAAAGGCCGCCGCGCCGCCACTCACATTTTTCACCGCGGGTCGTACGCGCTGCGCCAACAGCGCAACGACATCGTCGTGCCGGTTATCGGCCGCGGCCTTGAGCACGTCCGCCATCGCGGCGTGATAGGCCTCTTCCGACCTGGCCATCGTGGCGAAATCGGCACGCTCGCGTGGAGTGGAATCGGCCGCGTCTGCCGTAATGAGCCGAAGCTGCCGGAGCGCTTGCGCAACGTCCTTATCGGCGGCGGCGAGGCCCGTCTTGGCCGCCTCGACGGCGTCCGGCGCGGTGGCGCGGCCGAGATCGCCCATCGCGTTGAGGCGCCCGTGCGCCGCGATCCGCACCTGCTCGGCAACCCACGCGCGCGCATCGACGCCGTTCACAAAGCTCGTCAGGCTGTTGTTGGCGTTGCTCAGGGAGATCAGCCCTAGCGCCGACACAAGCAACACAATAGCCACAAGAAGTCCGAACGTGGCTGCCAGTTTGGCACGCACGGTCATCCGGCTGGTAAGCATCGTGGACTCCCAGAGGTTCGTCCAGGCGAGGGCCGGCAGAACGAAGATGCGCATGGAGGCATCAGGTCGGCCGGCTCCGCCATCTCTTTGGTCGACCGCGCCGCCAACGTGACGCGGCCCCGGCATAGCCTCAGGCGATGCCGAACACGCGTTCGGCGTTGGTCTGGAAGAACCGCTTCTTGTCTTCGTCGCTGATGTTCAGGTTGTCGAGTTGCACAACCTGTTCGTTGACGTGCTGGTACGGGTAGTCCATCGCGTACATCACGCGCTCGGCGCCCATGAAGTCCATCACATACTTGATCGGCTTTTCTTCCACGAAGCCCGAAGTCGTGATCGTGAAATTGTCCTTCAGGTACTCGCTCGGCTTGCGGCCGATCGGCTTCATCGACTCATAGCGGTTCGACTTGACCGTTGCCTGATGCATGTAGTCGATGCGGTCGGCCTGGAACACCAGCGTTTCTCCCAGGTGGCCCAGAATGACTTGCAGCTTGGGGAAACGGTCGAATACGCCTGCCGTGATCAGGCGCAGTGCGTGCATGCCGGTTTCGACCGTGAAGCCGAAGATCGCGCCATCCAGGCCCTTTTCGAGCATCGGGCCGATCATGTCGCGCGGCGGCGTATTCGGATGCAGGTACAGCGGCTGGCCGGCGGCTTCGGCGGCGGCGAAGATCTCCGCGCAGGCGGGATCGTCCAGATAGGCGCCATGCGTATGCGAGTTCACGATGATGCCCTTCAGGCCCAATGCCGTCGCGCGCTCGATTTCCTTCGCGGCTTCGGCGGGATTCTGCGGCGCGATCGCGATCATGCCGGTAAACCGGTCGGGATGATGCTTGCAGGCTTCGGCCAGTTCGTCGTTGGCGACCTTGACGAACGAAACCGCCGTTTCCGAATCCAGAACCTGCACGCCGGGGCTCGTCAGGGCGATAACCTGGCGGTCGATGCCCGACTCGTCCATGTGCGCGAGGCGCTGTTCGCCCAGATCGGTCAGGCACTTCATGATGTGCTGCGGGCGCGCGGCCTGCGAGGACATGTAGAAGCCGATCAGGCTGTTGAAGCCGGGATCGCAGTCCGGCGAAGCGAGAACCTTTTTCCAGAGATCGAGCATTTCGACAGGGCAAAATGCTTCTTCGGTGGCGATGCGCTTGTAGTTCGGGTTCTTCTCGACTTTGACCATGATTGATTGTCTCTAATGAATTGGTTTAAATGTCCAGCGTCAGGGTGTGAGTCGATGCGCGAGAAATGCAAGGGAGCATCTGGTCATTTTTCGCTTTCTCCGCATCGTTCAGGAACAGGTCGTTATGGATCGGCGTGCCATCCAGAACCCTTGTCAGGCAGGTGCCGCAAATGCCCTGTTCACAGGAAACGCAAACTTCCACGCCGGCGGCGCTCAAGGCATCGGTAATGGATTGGTCCGGTCCAACCCATACGCGCTTGCCGCTTCTGGCCGCGATGACTTCAAATCCGCCGTCCGTCACTTCAACAGGTTCGGCCGAGAAGTATTCGAAATGAACCGTCTCTTTCGACCAGTCCTTGCAGCGCTGCCGGATGGCCTCCATGAACGGCCCCGGACCACAGAAGTACACGTGCTGGCCCGGTTCCGGACGCGCCAGAAGCTCGTCCAACTGGTCACCCGTAGCTTGTGCATCGAGTCCCAGGTGAAAATGCATGCGTCCGAAATCGAGTTCGGCGTCCGTGCGCAGCAGCGTTTCGGAGAACGCAAGATGCTCCGACGAGCGAGCGAAATAATGCAGCGTGAACGCCGTATTCCGCGCCTTCAATTGATGCATCATCGCGACAAGCGGCGTGATGCCGATACCGGCGCCGATAAGCAATGCGGGACCATTGCCGGCGTCCAGGGCAAACAGATTGCGTGGCTCGCTGATCTGAAGGCAGTCGCCTTCCTTCAGCGCATGCACCGCTTTCGAGCCGCCCCGCGATTGCGCTTCCAGTTTTACGCCGATGAGATAGGCCGAAGTGTCGGCCGGATCGCCGCAAAGCGAATATTGCCGCGCAACGCCACCCACATGCACGTCGATATGTGCGCCCGCCTCGAAGGGAGGCAATGCCGCCCCCGTTCGACTCACGAGACGCAACGATTTGATATCCGTTGCCTCTTCCGTGATTTTTTCGACAATGACATCGATCTTACTCATCCGAAACCTTTGCTATTTTGGCCCAGCGAAAACCCGGCGACTTTCGATGATTAAGATAACTACCCTCTTGGGTCACCGTTGTCTCCAATACGAACCGCTCTGCAATTAGCGCGCGCCTGAATAAATTCTCGTGAATAACAACCGGGCTAACGATGATCACACGCTCGAAAGCGACTTTGCCTTGCAGGCGTTGCCAGAACAGCGTTTCCACTATTTCCGCGAGGCCGTTTCCGGCAACACCGCAACAGATGCAGCCCGCTTCGTCGGGCGTAGCGGAGACTCCCACCACGAAATCATGGTCGATCCGCATCTCGCCCGGATCGACTTCGATAACGGCTGCGCCATTCAAGGACATATCGCCTGGCAACGCCTTTCCCGACGCGCCCACGAACACCGTTATCGGGATTTTCCTGATGGGAGCCATGCTTATGTCGTCGGCACCACGCTACAGTGGATAGCCGGGTCGCGCTTGCCCGCAACCGTGTGCAACGCTTCGGTCAACGAAGACAGGTTGAACGTATGCGTACACATCTTGTCGAGTGCGAAGCGGCCCGAAGCAATGATGCCGATCGCCATTTCCACCGCGTCGTAGCTGTGGCCGCGAACGCCGATGATGCTGATCGCCTTTTTAAAGATCACGTCGCTTTCGAAGTTCTCGATAGGCACGCCCTTACGGCCGCCGAGGAGCACGCGCCCGCCCTTGCGTACGAGATTGATCGCGGAAAGGATCGTTGCGGGGCCGCCCGACGCGCAATCTATGACCACGTCGGCCATGTGACCGCCAGTCATATCGCCGACAGTCTCCAGCAGATCCTGTTCTTCGATATTCACCGTATGCGTTGCACCGAACTCCCGGGCAAGCGCGAGACGATGCGAGTCCGCCGCGAGGCCGGTGACGATGATCACCGACGCGCCCGCTTCCTTCGCCGCGAGCGTACATGCCAGCCCTTGCTGACCCGGTCCCTGAATAACGACCGCATCGCCGATACCGGCCTTGCCTTGCAACACCGCCCACTCCACCCCGTTACCCAGAGGCAGCGCGAGTGTTGCCTGTTCCGCCGAAACGTGATCCGGAATCCGGTGAAATACCGCGCGCGGATGCAGGTATTGGTATTCCGCGTAGCCGCCCCAGAGCGAGGGCGCGATATCAACAGGCGTGGAACCATAACGAATGCCGTTTCCGATCAGCGAGTCCGTTGCGTCACACAAACGGAAATCGCCGGTACGGCAATACTTGCAATAGCCGCACGGAAGATATTCTTCGAGCGTCACCCGGTCGCCGTCCTTGACGCCCCAGCGCTCGAACGTACCTTTGCCCGCGCGCTCCACGCGGCCAACGGTTTCGTGACCGAGAATCATCGGCCCCTTGCTCCTCGTATAGTTCACGAAGTAAGGCCAATCGGAACCGCAGATGCCCGTGCGCTCCACCTTCAGCAGACCGCCGTCGGCAGGAATCTGCGGAACCGGAAATTCCCGCACTTCGGTGACGAGACCGGGCAAGGCGACCGCTGCTTTAATAGTCTGACTCATGCCCGCCCCTTAGATCGAGGTTGGCGCGACACTGGCATCCGCCACGATCTTTTCGCTGGCTGCCGCCAACGTCGTGTCATAAGGGGCTTCGAACGATGCGGGACGGATGTGGTGCGAGGTGGGGTCGAGGCCTGCCAGCGCGCTGTCGTCACCGGCTGCGAGAGCCTGTGCCGTCGCCACCAGCTTGCGGCGGGCCTGGACAATCGCGATATCGGTTGCGACCAGACGTTCCTTCGTGCGGTCGACGATACCGTTCGCGCCAGCCATCGATTCCTGCAACGACGCGTCCTGCATGGCGATGCCCTTGATGCCCGAGTAGTAGCGGCCGGTCTTTTGCTTCTCGCGGTCGATCAGCCAGTCATTGCTCTCGTTCTGAACCGTGTTATGCGTGCCCGGAATCAGTTCGGCATAAATCGAGCCGTAGTCATTCATTGTCTGGATTTCTTCTTCGCTCAGCGCGCGATGCGGCGTATGCGTGAAGTTCCAGGCGAGGCACGAGCTGTCGTCGATCGGCACCCAGTTGTGACCGTGCAGCGGGTGTTCGCCGTACGGCGGGATCATCGTCGAGGACGGAAATACGTACTGCGAAATACGCCAGTACGCGTTGCCTTCCGCCGTCTTGCGCTTCGCGCCGATCAACAGGCCCGCCGGCGACGGCGCGACTTCGAAAATGGGCGCCTTGTCCGCCTGGTTCGACGCGCCCTTGCCGTGGTGCAACGGGTCCTTGTGCAGTTCGCCAGAGTGCAGCGAGGAAACGTGCGAGCTGTCGATACCGCCTTCCATTGCCTGAAGCCAGTTCGAACGCTGGACGCGATAGTTGATGTAGCGATGCGATGCCGGAACCGTTGCCCATTCGAATTCGGGCGCCGCCGGCATCTTGTCCGCCGGACCCATATAAACCCACACCACGTCGCCGACTTCGATGGCCGGATATTCGTTGGCCGTTGCGGGAACCCATTGCGGCTTGAAATCGAGCGCCGGGAGTTCGGCTTGGGCGCCGATATACGCAAAGACAACCCCGCCCGTTTCGACGGTCCGATAGTTCTTCAGTTGGACACGCTCGCACGTCTTGCTGTTTTCGCCTTCGCTGGGCACTTCCACGCACTTGCCGTTCACGTCGAACTTCCAGCCGTGGTACGGGCAGCGAATACCGTTTTCCTCGTTGCGGCCAAAGAACAGCGACACGCGGCGGTGCGCACAAAATTGATCGACCAGACCGATGCGGCCCGACGTGTCACGAAACGCGATCAGCTTTTCCTCACCGATCTGCACGCGCACCGGCGCGCAATCGACATCGGGCAGGTCTTCGGAGAGCAGGACCGGAAGCCAGTTTTCCTGATAGACCACGCCGAGCTCGATATCCGGAACCTGGCGTGTGCGAAACGTCACCTTGCCCGATTCGTCGCGCGAGGCCCACATGTCTTCCGAGAGAATCTTCGAACGCACGGCGATCCTGCCGAGTTCGCGCGAGAGCAGCGCCGGAATCCAGTAACGGCGGAACACGTTGCCAAGAGGCGTGCCTGGGCCAGTCTGCGTGAGGAGTGCGTTTTGTTCGACCGGGGTCATGTGTCTCTTTCCTTCCTAAAAATCGCCAGACTATTCTATGTAGTGGGTATCACATAAGCGCTAACCCGATGAAGTTATTCTAAACACAAAATCTCACTTTGTGCGATTTTTTATTTTTTACGAAACGGCGTTCCCGCGTGCGGGGGACCGCCGCGACCCGGCGCCGGCTCAAGAAAAAAGCGGCCGTGCCCCGTCAAGGGCACGGCCGCCAGGCGTGGTGCGGGGCGCACGGCGCTGCTTATTTGCAGCGGGACATGAACGTGACGGCAACGAAGGAAATGAACGCCGCGCCGGCGGCCATGAACATGATGTCCTGGGGGCCATGATGATTCGCGACCATGCTCGCGCCGATGATCGGGCCGAGAATCGAGCCGATACGGCCCACGCCCATCGCCCAGCCCATGCCGGTGGAGCGGACCTGGGGCGGATAGGAATGGGCGGACAGTCCGTTGACCGCGGATTGCCCCCCGATGATGCAAACTCCGGCGATAAAAATCGCAGGATGCAGAAATTCCGTTCCCACCGCGTAGCCCACCGACGCGATCGCCGCCGTTGCGAGCAGGAAGTTGATCATCAGCACATGTTCGATGCGGAATCGGCGGATCAGGACGGCAAGGACGAGGGAGCCGGGAAGCCCGCCCGATTGCAGCGCCGTGGCGCCGGCGATAGCAACGGCGAGCGCGAGGCCATAACTCCTGAGCAGCGTAGGCAACCAGTTCGACAGAAAGTACAGGTCCAGAAGGTTCGTGAAGTTCACGATCCACAGCAGGACGGTAATCACGCCTTGACGGCCGCTGAAGATGGTTTTCCAGCCGGCCTTGACGTTCGCGTCGCGAGTACACTTGATGAGGTCCGCGGCGTCCTCGGTGTCGATGCCGAAGCGCCGGAGAATCGCGCTGATCCGCGCGACGGGAAGCTCTTTTTTGCTCGCCAGATATTGAATGGATTCGGGCGCGAAACACTGTAGCAGGACGGCGATGACAATCGTCGCCAACCCGCTGAAAAGGAACACCGAGTAGGGGCCGTAATGCGGAATCAGGAAGGACGCGATACCGCCGCCGACGGCTGCCCCAAGAACGAAACCGGTGCATGCGACAGTGACGATGGTCGAGCGGCTCTTGAGCGGAGCATATTCCGAAATCAAGGCCAGCAGCGTCGGCATCAACGTGCCAAGACCGAGGCCGGTGAGAAATCGCAGGACGATCAACTGATCGAGGCTGCGCGCCGTCGCGGTATATGTCACCAGTGCGCCGGCCCAGAGCAGTGCGCCCACCATAACCGGGCGACGACCGAACCGGTCAGCCGCAACGCTCAGGGTAATCGAACCCAGCAACATACCGAGAATGCTGGCGCTAAACACGCGCCCGAGTTCTTTCGGCGGAATATGCAACTGCTGTTTCAGCACAGGTGCAACGTATCCCATCGTTTGCGCGCAGAATCCGTCGAGCATCAGGCCCAGGAAGCAAAGGCCGAACACGACGAAATGGTAGGACTTCAGTGATTGAGCTTCCAGCAATGCGTGCAGCGCTGTGGTGCCACCCGTATGGCGTACTGTTGACATCTTCCTCTCTCATAAATTTGCCCCGCGGAGCCTGTTGCAGATGCCGCGGAGCCACAACGGAAATCTAGAAGTTTTGACGGATTCCCAACATGAAGCCCAACTGCTCCATGCCTGCGCCGGGAGTGGAACCGCCACCGCCCGAGGAGATGGTGTACTGCCCGTGCTTCGAGTTCATCAGATAACCGGTTTGCGCGTAGACTTCGGTGCGCTTCGACAGGTGATAGGCGGCCAGCGCGGCCAGCGCCGTTGCCCGCGTGTCCATCTGGTTGTTGATCACGCGAAACACCGTCCCTTCCAGATCGAATTGCGGAGTGATCGAGTACCGGGCGGCGAGATAAAACGTATCCACGCTCACGCGTTGCGTCTGCGTGAGGACGCGGCGGCCGAGCCAGCCCGCGCCGAGCTTGACCGGCCCGACGAACAGATAACCGTTCCCGTTGATACGGATGTCCTCGTCCGAAGCATGGGACAAGTCGATCGCCGGAAGGCCGTTGTACAGGTTCGCCAGCGCGCCCTTGCCGCCGTGCTGCAATTCATACGACGCGGCCACGCCATAGGCGTTGCGCCTGTCGTACTTGAGCATCGCCGACCAGGCCGTACAACCGATGCCCGCCCCCACGCCGCCGACGCACGTGCCCTGCCCGGGGGAATTGCCGGACCCCTCCGAACTGCCGGAATCGCGAGCGAACGAATAGGTGGCGCCCACCGTCAGGCCGTCGAACGTGCCGTTATAGGCAATGGTGTTATCGGTGCGCGCGTTCGGCAGATAAGAATCCGTCGAGGCCACTGCGTACATCGCCGGGCCCATGATGTTGGCGTCGGTGCCGACGGGGTTGGTCATCGTATATTGACGACCGAACGTGAATTGCCCGTACGGACTGGCGATGCCGACGAAAGCCTGGCGGCCGAACAACCGCCCGCCCTGATTCACGCTGCCGCTACCCAGATTGAAGCCGTTCTCCAGCGTGAAAACCGCCGCATAGCCGCCTCCCAGATCCTCCCTGCCGCGAATGCCCCAACGCGAGGGTATCGTTCCGGTGATCTTTGGCACGCGAACCAGCGAATCACCATTCGCGTTCGCGTGGGTCAGGAATTCCACGCCCGTATCCACGATGCCGTACATGGTCACGGAGGACTGCGCCATTGCCGTTGGTATGCCCAGACTCGCGGCTGCCGCCGCGATGATGAGCTTCGTGAAGGTCTCCGATTTCATTAAAAACCTCATATTCTATTATTCTTCGCGATCAGGGGTCGTAACAAACGTCTTATAAGATGAGACTTTTGTCAGGCGCATATTACGGTAACTTATCGGCAGGGGTAGTTGGGGTTAACGCTGCCCCCGCGTTGATCCGTGCGCTGCCAAACCATGACATCCCAACGCCGGCGGCCCGCCAGCCGGGCGTTGCGCGTCACGATCGCGAATTGGATAGAGGGTTTTTCTGGATACTTCTGGATACAATGGGAGACTTTTCAACCCAGCGCAGTACTACAATCCGGGACAAAACCTCAGCCCTATGACCAGTCTCAACGAGGAATCCGAACACTCCACAGGCCCGGCGCAGTCATCCAGCAGTCTCGAGCGGATGATTTCGGTTCTGGACGTAATCGAGGAAAGCCCGACCGGCCTGACGTTCGACCAGATCAAGGACACGTTGCAGCTCACGCGGGCGACGCTTTATCGTTATGTGAAGATCCTGTCGGAGGCAGGTCTCATTACGTCGCTACCGGATCTGGGGTACACGCTGGGGCCGCGCGTCGCCGAACTCGACTACAAGATGCGGCAGCAAGATCCCCTCATCACCACGGCAAGACCCGTGATGATGGAACTGGCGAAGACGGAACACGGCGTGGTGTTGCTGTGCCGCCGCTATCGCGACAAGGTGCTGTGCGTTCACCAGGAGGGCTCCAGCGACTCGTTTACGAGCGCCTATGAGCGCGGGCGCGATTGGCCCCTTCTGCGCGGCGCCACTTCGCGCATCATCATGGCGCACCTGCCCGGGCGTATCCTGGCGCGCTTGTATGAACAGCGCCCGCAGGAATTCAAGCAGAGCGGCCTGGGCTCGACACTCGACGAAGTGAAGGCGGCGCTGGCAAAGGCCCGCAATCGGGGCTGGAGTTCGAGCACCAGCGAAGTCACGAAAGGCGTGACCGGTATTGCAGCCGCGATATTGGACAATCAGAACGCCGTGGTGGGCAGCCTGAGCGTTTCCATGGCGAGTACGGCAATCAGCGAAGACGAAATATTGCGCATCGCCGAACGCGTGAAATTCTGTGCCCGCATCGTGTCAAACGGGATTTCCAGAATTCGAAAATAGCGGCGTCAGGAAGTTTTCATGCGCGGGGGACTTCCTTCACGGACCGGCGTTCAATCGTGCTCCCATCGCTTCCCCGCGGCGGCCGCGCGATTCTTCCGCGCCGAGCCGCATGCGATGCCATCAAGACTAACGGCGCAACGCACGCGGCACGAGCAAAGGTCGGCGAGACGGCTCGCCGCCTCGCGATCCGCGCTACATCCTTCCTTTCCACGGCGTCAGCACACGCTCCATGCGCCGCATCAGCATGTCGAACGCATAGGCGAGCGCGCCGATGATGAGAATGCCCATCACCACCACGTCCGTGCGCAAGAAGTTCGACGCATTGAGCACCATCTGCCCGATGCCGGCGGTCGCGGCGACCATCTCGGCCGCGACGAGCGTCGTCCAGCCGAAGCCGATAGCGATACGCATGCCGGTGAGAATCTCCGGCAGCGCGGCGGGCAGCACCACGAGCCGCAGCAACTGCCAGCGCGTTGCGCCCAGCGAGCGCGCGGCGTTGATCTGTTCGATTGCGACCGATCGAACTCCCGCTTTCGCCGACATCGCGAGCGGCGCGAAACAGGCGAGGAAAATCAGCGTGATCTTCGCGCTTTCGTCGATCCCGAGCCAGATCACGACCAGCGGCAAATACGCGAGCGGCGGCAGCGGCCGATAGAACTCGATGAGCGGATCGGCGATGCCGCGCGCGATGCGCGACGTGCCCATTGCGATCCCGAGCGGAACGGCCGTCACTACCGCCAGCAGAAACGCCACGATCACGCGTATCACGCTTAGCTCGACGTGCTCCGCGAGCGGCGTGTCGCCTTGCGTGTTGCCCTTGACGGCGCTCACGAACGCGTCGAAAGTCGCGCCCGGCGACGGCAGGAACAGCGGCTTGACCCAGCCGAAATGCGTTGCACAGAACCACAGCGCGATCAGCGCCGCCGTCGTCGCGATGCTGATGACAAGCGTGTCGCCTTCGCCGGGCATGCCGTACGATCTGCGCCTGCGCGCAACGGCTTGCCGCGGCGCGCGAGCCGCTTTTGCGCGTGGCAGCGCATTGCCTTGTGTCGAAGCCATCAGTGCATCTCCTCGGTCGCCGACGTTTCGTGAACGAGCGACAGCACGCGCTCTCGCATCGCGATGAATTCCGCGCTCGCCTTGGTCGCGCGCGCATCGCCCGTCTGGATGTAACGCCGGCTGAACGGCAACGCGATCTCGTGAACGATGCGTCCGGGATTCGGCGCCATGATGACGAGCCGCGTCGCCAGAAAAAGCGCCTCTTCCACGTCGTGCGTGATGAAGAAAAACAGGCGCTCGCCGTCGGCCCAAAGCCGCAGCAACAGTTCCTGGATCGATTCGCGCGTGAACGCGTCGAGCGCGCCGAGCGGCTCGTCGAGCAGCATGACCTGCGGCGACGAGGCAATCGCGCGCGCCACGCCCACGCGCTGCTGCATGCCGCCCGACAACTCGTACACAGGCTTGTCCGCGACTTGCGCGAGCCCTACGCGGCGCAGGCATTCCATGCCCACGCGGCGCCGCTCGTGCAGCGCGATGCCGCGCAGTTTCAGCCCGAATTCGACGTTCTCGATCACGTTCATCCACGGCATCAGCGCATGCTTCTGGAACACCACGCCGCGCTCGTGACCCGGTCCCTCGATGATGCGGCCGTCGAGCCGAACCTCGCCGAGCGTCGGTGCGACGAAGCCCGCGATGGTGTTGAGCAGCGTGGTCTTGCCGCAACCGGACGCGCCGAGCGCGACGACGAATTCGCCGGGCGCGATCGACAGCGAGACATCGCGCAGCGCGAGATGCGCCGGCCCCTTGCGCGCCGGATACTCGACGCTGAGTTCGTTGATTTCCAGCATGTGCGTGAGCGTAGTCGTGGATGAAGTGGATCAACGCGGATGAACTGAACGCCGCAGGGCGAACGCCTTACTGCGCCGACATCGCGCGCTTCACGTATTTGTCGGTGACGCCCACGGAGTAGTCCGGCAAGGTCGACTGCAACGTCTTCTGCTCCTTGAGGAAAGTCGCCGTGGCAAGCAGGGACTTCGCCGCGCCGCCCGCGCTGCCGCCGCCGAGCCACGCCTGCGACGCCTGCTGCTGCGGCGTCAGAAACTGATACAGCGCCAGCGACGAAGCCACGTCCTGCGGCGCGCCGCCCGACACGGCCGCGACGGCCTTGCCCTGCGCGGAATCGCCGTTCCATTGGTCCGGATGCGCGCGATACGCGGCATCGCCCTGCGCGAGAATTTTTACGAACGCGGTCATGAATTGCGGGTTGTCGTTGGCCCAGTCGCGATTCACGACGAAACCGTCGAACGTCGCGAGCCCGGTTTGCGCGGCAATCTTGCCCGACGTCGTGAGCACCGTGCCGCTCTGCTCCACGCGGTCGAGCACCGGATTCCACACGTAGGCCGCGTCGATATCGCCGCGCTCCCACGCCGCCGCGATTTCCGCGGGACGCATGTTCAGCACCTTGACGTCGCCGGGTTGCAGGCCCGCCTGCTTGAGCGCGAGCAGTGCATGGAAGTGGCTGGTGGAAACGAACGGTACGCCAAGCCGCTTGCCCTTCAGTTGCGTGACGCTCGTCACGCCCGAGCCCTTGCGCGCGACCAGCGCCTCGGCGTCGTTGATGTTGTCCAGAATCCAGAACAGCTCGATCGGCAAACCCTGGCTCAGCCCCGCCGCGACCGGGCTCGATCCCGCCTCGCCGAGCTGCACGTTGCCCGAGGCCATCGCGCGAATGACGTCGCCGCCGCCGCCGAACTTGCGATAGCTGACCTTGTAGCCGGTTTCCTTGCCCGCTTCGTCGAGCTGCTGCGCATAGCGCCACGGCACCATCATGTCCTGATACGCGATCGTCACTTCCTTGTCGGCGGCATTGGCCGGAGCCGCCTGAACCGACAGGCACGCCAGCATCACCGACGTAACCGCGCTTGCCACACGACGCCCCGATGCCAGGTTCGATACAGCCGATAACGCGCGCTGGACGAATGTTTTCATTCGATGTTCCTCGATTGTTGGATGAGCTGAAGTCATGGCCGCGTCCGCACGGCAACGCGCCGCCGCCACGGTTCAGTCAATGCACGATTCCGACCAGGAGATGGTGCCAGCGCAACTTATCCATTGGTCCAGCGTCACGGCTGGCCGCGCGTGCAACGGCGGCCGACCGTCAGCACGACGAAACTTGTACGGCACGCTCCAGTCGGGTGCGCATGCGCGCATGCTTGTGCGCGCATGCACCACGGCAACACGCCTCACCGCGTGTGGTGCGCGACGATCCTCGCCAGTTCGCGAATGCCGGCGTCGATGCGTTCGAGCGGAATCGACGAAAAGCCCAGCCGAATGAACGGCTCCGTCATCGCACGATGAAAGAACGGCTCGCCCGGATCGAACAGCACGCCCTGCGCGATGCACGCAGCGCGCAACGCAAGCGTGTCGACGCGGCCCGGCAGACGCAGCCAGATCGACGAGCCGCCGTGCGGCGCGCCGAATGAGGCATCGGGGAGATAGCGCTGCAAGGCATGACTGACCGCGGCCGCTCGCGCGGTCAAGGTCTCGCGCATCTGATGAAGCAGGCGGTCATAGTGGCCCTGCTGGATGAACAAGGCGGCGGCCAACTGGTTGTTGCCCGGCGGCTGCCGCAGCATGAGCCTGCGCAGCACGCGCAGCTTCGCGATCACGGGCGCGGGCGCAACCACGTAACCGAGCCGCAGTCCCGGCGCCAGCATCTTCGACAGGCTGCTCAGGTAGATCACGCGGTCCGACTTGTCGATGGCCTTCAGCGCCGGCAGCGGCTGGCCGACGTATTGTGTCTCGGGGTCGTAGTCGTCCTCGAAAATCACCTGATCGCGATGCGCGGCGCGTTCGAGCAGCGCAACGCGCCGGTCCGTGCTCATCGTCACGCCGGTGGGACATTGATGGCTCGGCGTGCAATACACGTAGTCGCACGCGGCGAGTTCCGCCGACAAGCTCAGGCCGCGATCGTCGACGGGCAAAGGCTGAACGCTCGCGCTGCGCCGCGCGAAGATATTGCGCGCGTCCATGTATCCGGGGTCTTCGATACCGATCACCGCGCCCGGCAGCGCGAACAACTCGCCCAGCAGATACAGCCCGTGCTGCGTGCCGAGCGTGAGCAGCACCTCGTCGGGCGTCGCGGCGATACCGCGGCGCGGCAGCACGCGCCGGATCAATTGATCGATGAGCAGCGGCGAGTCGCTGCCCTGCCCGTCCTGCCCCCACGCCTCGACCGCGCCGACTTCCAGCGCCTGGCGGCTGCATTCGCGCCAGTCGGAAAGCGGGAACAACCTCGGATCGAACTGACCGTACACGAACGGGTAGCGAAAGCGCCGCCAGCCTTCGGGCCGGTCGAGCCAGCGCAGCGCGCGATGCCCCGCCTCCGCGCGCGCCATGCGCGCATTCCAGTCGGGCCGCTCGGGCGCATCGTGCGCATGCACGTCGCGCACCTGCACGCGCTCAATGCCGTTGCTGACGAAATAACCGTCCCGCGGCCGCGCCTCCAGAAAGCCGTCCGCCACGAGCCGCTCGTACACGAGCACCACCGTGTTGCGCGACACCGCAGCCAGTTGCGCCAGCTCGCGCCCCGAAGGCAAACGCAGCCCGGTCGGCAGGCGACCGTCGAGAATCGCGCCGACCAGCGCCGTGCGCAACTGAACCTGCAAGGGCGGCCCGTCCCCCGCATGCAACCGCGCCGGCAATAACTGCCGCCACATCAGCTCGTATTCGCCCAGTCGCACGCGGCGTCCTCGCTGGCACCATGAATTGATATTGCTGGCATTATGCTGGCGCCAAAAATCTTGCAATCATGGCCACAACCTTTTTCCAGGAACCGCGCCATGAGCACACCCGCAATCGAACGCACGCCGACGCGCTCGCCCGAGCCGGGCGCCGCCGTTTCGATGCAGCACCAATGGCTGCCCTTCACGCCGAACCGCGAATTCAAGGGCGATCCGAAGCTGTTCGGCCGCGCGAAGGACCAGTATTTCTACGATCTCGAAGGCCGCGCCATTCTGGATGCGGGCAGCGGCCTTTTTACGACGCCCGCCGGACACTGCCGCGCGGAAATCGCCGAAGCGGTGCATGCGCAACTGCTCGAACTGGATTTCACGCCGAGCTTTCTGCGCGCGCATCCCAAGTCCTTCGTGTTGTCGAACCGGTTGGCGGCGCTGCTGCCGGAGAACATCGACAAGCTGTTTTTCGTCAATTCGGGGTCCGAAGCAATCGACACCGCGATGAAGATCGCGCTCGCCTATCAACGGGCGAAGGGCGCATCCGGGCGCACGATGTTCGTGTCGCGCGAGCGCGCGTACCACGGCGTGAATTTTGGCGGCGTGGCGCTGTCCGGCATGGTCAACAACCGCCGCGCGTACGGGAACCTCGTGCATGGCGTGGTGCATATGCGCGACACGTGGATGGAAGCCAACCGCTTCGCGCTCGGCGAGCCGCAACATGGCCGCGAGCGCGCCGACGATCTTCTGCGCCTCATCCAGTTGCACGGCGCGGAGAACATTGCGGCATGCGTGGTCGAGCCGATCGCGGGATCGACGGGCGTGCTGGTGCCGCCGGCCGGCTATCTGCAACGGCTGCGCGAGATTTGCACGGCGCACGGCATCCTGCTCGTGTTCGACGAAGTGATCTGCGGCTTCGGCCGCACCGGCGCGCCGTTCGCCGCGCAAAGCTTCGGCGTGACGCCCGACATCATCACGATGGCGAAAGCCATCACCAACGGCGCGGTGCCGATGGCCGCCGTCGCCGTCTCGAACGCTGTGCATGACGCCATCGTCGATGCCGCGCCCGACGGCGCTATCGAATTCTTCCACGGCTATACGTGGTCGGCGCATCCGGTTTCGTGCGCGGCCGCGCTCGCGGCGCTCGACATTTATCGCGACGAGAAACTGTTCGAGCGCGCGCGCGATCTTTCGGGCTATTTCCTCGAACAGATCGCAACGCTGCGAGAACTGCCGATCGTCACCGACACGCGCGGCTACGGCATGATCGCGGGCATCGACGTGCAGTCGGACGGCGCGCCGGGCCATCGCGGTCACGTCTTGCAGAAAATGCTGTTCGATCGCGGCCTGCATCTCAAGACGACCGGCGATTGCGCGATCGTCGCGCCGCAGTTCGTCTTCACCCGCGAGCACATCGACACGACCGTGCGCATCCTGCGCGAGACCATCGCTTCGCTGTAGGCAGGCCGTGCAGGCCCTGTATCCGTCCGCGACGATCGCCGCGCTCGCGGCCATCGCGGCGCTCGCGGGCATGGCGAAAGGACTCACGGGCTTTGGCGGCGCACTGGTGATGGCGCCGCTTTTCAGCCTGCTGATCGCGGTGCCGGACGCGGGCGTGCTGATCGTGCTCGTGCATGCCGCCACGTCGCTGCAAGGCTGGCGTCAGTGGAAGGCGCAGGCGAACTGGCGCGCGGTGGTGCCGCTCGGCGTGGTCGCGGTGCTGTGCGCGGGCGCGTGTGCGCATGCGTTCGCCCATGTCGACGTGCGCACGACACGGCGTCTGCTCGCGTGCGCGGTTCTCGCCGCCACGGCAATGCATCTCGCGGGCTGGCGCTGGCGTCACGGCGGCGGCTGGATACCCACGCTCGGCGCGGGCTTGGCCAGCGGCGCGTTGACGGCGCTCGGCGGTCTGGGCGGGCCGCCCGCGTTCTACTACTTCGCGGGGGGCGCCAGCGGCGTTTCGCTGCGCGCGAATCTGCTCGGCTTCTTCGCGCTGCTGTTCTGCGGCTCGGTGGCGGCGCTCGCGCTCGAAGGCCGGGTGTCGTTCGCGCACGTCACGACGGCCGTGTGGCTGCTGCCCGCATTTGCCGCGGGCGTGACGATCGGCGAGCGCGCGGGCAGGCGCTTGCCGGCGCGCTGGTTCGACCGTGCGGTGACGGCGTTGCTGTTCGCATCGGCAATGGTGGCGCTGCTTTCCTGATAGGGCTGCCTGAGCGGCCGCCGTTCTCGCGCGGTTCGCCGTCGCCTTATTCAGTCAGCGCAAAGCGCACCGCTTCACGGCGTCGCGCACAGCGATCAGCCGGTTCGCGCGTCGATGCCGATTCGGAAACCGCGTCGCGCGACGCAAGGGCGCCGGGCCTCACGACGACGAAAAAGCGAGACGAACCCGACGCCAGGCATGTTGACGGGTCGCCTCGTATCGGCGCGGCGCGGCTCAATCGAGATTGGCTCTTGGCCGCGCGCGTCGCGTGCGGCACCGTCAGTCCTCGACGCGCAGCCCAACCTTGATCGTCACTTGCCAGTAGGCAATCTTGCCCTCTTCGATCTGGCCGCGCGTGTCGGTAACTTCGAACCAGTGCAGGTTGTGCAGCGTTTTCGATGCCTTGGCGATGGCGTTGCGAATCGCTTCGTCGGTCGAAGTCTTCGACGAGCCGGTAAGTTCTATCTGCTTGTAGACATGATCAGACATGGCGTCCTCCAGAAAGGCGATGGGAAAAGAACGGCTGCGCAGGCTGCCGCCACACTCAAGACGGCTGCATGGTGCGTGCCCGGGCCGCATCGGCAAGGAATCGGCAAAGAATCGGCAATGCCGGCCTTTCGTCCACGCGAGATCCACGATGCCGCCCAGGTTGCGTTTCCCGGACGAAGCGCGAGCGCCGCGACGCCAACGCCGGCGCTCAAAAACCCGCAACGAATGCCGGGCACGCCCGTGCTTTCGCCGATCGGCCGCTATGTGCGCGCGGAGAAAATGGCATCGTCAGTCGGGTATTGGCTCGCGCCGCAAGCGGGCGCCGTCACCGCGCGGCAAATCATGCTCTACGGAAGAAGTTGGCGCCGAGAGGCGACGTTGCAACGCCTCATAGGCGACGCGCTTGCCGGGCCCTACGACATGAGCGGCAGCGTTACCGTGAAAACGGAACCGTGCCCCACGCCGCGGCTCGTCGCGCTCACGGTGCCGCCATGAAGCTGGACGATGTGCTTGACGAGCCACAGCCCGAGCCCCAGGCCACCGGCGCGTCCGCTCGAACTCGGGTCAATCTGGACGAACCGTTCGAAGATCAAAGGCAATTGTTCCGATGCAATGCCGCGCCCGGTATCTTCGACTGTCAAACGCGCCGACGCGCCGTCGACCGATACGGCGATCTCGATGCTGCCTTCTTCCGTGAATTTGATCGCGTTGGAAAGCAGGTTCCAGACAACCTGGCGCATGCGGCCGTCGTCGCCCATCACAATGCAGGAAGCGACGTTCGCGGCGCTCAACGTGAGGTTTTTCCGTTCCGCCTGCTTGCGGACGTCTTCCGCCGCCAGGGTGGCGAGCGCCCCGAGGTCGAGCGGTTGCAGTTGCACCGAGAGCTTGCCCGCCGCAATCGCCCCGCTGTCCAGCAGGTCATCGACCATCAGCGACAACTGACGCCCGTTTCGACGAATCGCATCGCCGGCCTTGGTGACGGCCGACGGGTCCGCCGAGAGCCGCAAAAGCTCCGCCCATGAAATGATCGCGTTCAACGGCGAGCGAAGTTCGTGGCTGACCGCGGCGACGAATTCGTCCATGGTGCGGGCAAGCGCTTCGCTTTGCTCGCGGGCGTATCGCTCCGCGTCCGCCAGCGCCGAAGCTTCGAGTTCGCGAGTCTTGCGCGCGGTGATGTCCAGCGTGATACCGCTCACGTAGCGCACGCCACCGTCCTTTTCGGCAGTGGCCGTTCCTCGAACCAGCACCCAGCGCGGTCCATCCCCCTGCTCGACGCGGTGCTCGATTTCGAACGGCTCGCCCGCTTGAGTCAGCGATTGCGCGGGGTGTGCGGGGTGTGCGGGATGGGCATCGGCCGTTTCGCCCAGGAGCCGCGAGCGGGACAGTTGCGTGGCATGCTCCAGCGCGAGATCGCGAAGGCACGGGTCATTGCACTCCACGTTGCCCGTGGCCAGGTCAAGCCGCCAGGCTCCCAGCCCCGCCGCCGCGAGCACGATTTCGGAAAGACGCATCGGCGAGCTTCGCTCCTCGCCGGTTTCTTCCGCGATAATCTGGCGCAACCGTGCATACGAGCGCAACTTTGCGTTCGCCAGCCGTTCGGAGTCGCGAACGGCCACCTGGGCGGTCACGTCCTCGAAGCGGAGAACGATCAACGGCGGCCGGTCTTGCGCGGCAGGCATTGCCGAAAAGTGCATGTGCCAATAGCGCCGGCGCTCGCCGCCCCCTTGCTGCCGGGACCGGATGTCGAGCCTGAACATCGGCGATTGACGCAACTGGCGCAACTGACTGTCCGCCACCTGGGCCGCGACGGCCCGCAGCAAGTCGTCGCTCACCCCAAAGGAGCCGGATGACTCCGCATCCTCGAACAACTCGCGCCAGGCGGCGTTCGCGCCGGCAAACGCCAGTTCGCCGTCGAGAACGAGATAGGGGTCGCACAGATGTTCCAGGAAGGACAGAACCTCGATCACGAAGCGGCTCCGCACCGTGCGCGGCAATGCGCCGGGGACGAATGGTTCAGTTTAATTTCAGGCCTCCGCGCATAATGGCTGTCTAGCCGCGAATCAATCGTTCCGCGGTTGCGAGAAAAGTCTCCATGTGGGCAGGCTTTCTCAGCGCGGCGTCCCACAGTTCCGTCGGTCCAACCCGGGCGGACGTATGGAGGAGGATGGGTATGTGCCTCCACGCCGGATTGTCACGCAACGCGCGGCAGAGATCCTTGCCGCCCATGACCGGCATCATCAGGTCGGTAACGACCAGATCGGGAATGTGGATCGTCACGAGATTCAATGCTTCCGCGCCGTTTCGCGCACAGTCCACCTGATACCCGGCATAGGCAAGTGCGAAACTCCACGCTTCCAGAACCTCAGGCTCGTCATCTACTAAAAGGACACGTCTCATGGCTCGACCGGAAAGCGAATACGTCAACGGAGCCCGGCTTCAGGCGACGCTGCCCGCCTCCCCTGGATTGCGTGCTCAAGGAGCACCGGCGTTCGTACCCGCGGCGGACCGACCTACCAACTGCGCCACGAGTTCCAATAAACGATCAGGAGGACAGGGCTTGCGCACAATGGCATCAAAAAGCGGGCGCTCCTCAAGCTTTACAGGATCGCGCGCGGAACTGCACAAAATAACAGGCAGATGGCGCAACCCGTCATCATTGCGAATGGCTTTCGCAAGCGCCAGACCCGACATGACCGGCATCATGAGATCCGTGATGACGAGCGCCGGGCGCTGACGATGGATCAGGCTGATCGCCTCCCTACCGTTGAACGCGGTATGAATCTCGTAACCGGCGCCGCCCAGGATAAACGACAAAACCTCTGTCACAAGCGACTCGTCGTCGACGACAACAAGGGTAGTCATACTGTTGACTCACCGCTGGTCATCGTCTGCCTTGGAACCGTAGCGCGAAGCTTCCGTCGCCAGCAGGGTTCCTATGACGCGCAAACCGCCGGCCGGGTCTATTCTCACCTCGGCCACCGACGTGTCGTAATCACTGTCTCTCACCTTGAGGACGGTGACGCTGCGTTTGAGCACGCCGTCCTCCCTCACATGTTCGAGAGCGATAACGTTGTCGATCTGGCTCAGAATTTCAGGCGAAGGGTTGGTGATCCACGGCCCCGAAAGCTCCTTGACCTCCCACGTGCAGACGGTCGTCACGCCCGCGCCACGCAGCTCGTTCGTGAGCGCCGCGAAAAATTCGACCATCCGGTGCGGAATGACGGTCGCGCGCTCGAATCCGGCCAGGCCGTCGATGAACACGCGCTCGGCGCGGGTTTCCCGCACGGCCTTGAGCAAGTCGTAGGCGAGCTTGTCGAGCAGGTTTTCCGTGAGAGGACGCCACATCACGGTAACGGCCCGCGATTCCACCAGCGCCCGCAAGTCGATGCCCAAGGCTTTCGCCTTGTGGTGAAGGCGTTCCGGCGTCTCGTAGAACCCGAAATGAATGGCGGGCCGCTGGGGCGTGGCGGGATGCAGGAAACCCAGACCGAACGTGGTCTTGCCGCTGCCCGCAGGCCCCACGAGGACCGAAACGGAGCTGCCGGGAAGCCCTCCGCCCATGCGCGAGTCCAGCCCGTCCACGCCCGTGGTCACGCGGTCGGCGCTGGCCCGGTCGGTGGTGGTGGGAACGGCGCAGGCGGCTTCCAGACGCGGATAGATCTCGATCCCGCGGTCGGTGATCTCATAGGCGTGCAGGCCGCCCAATGCGCGGCTGCCGCGCGACTTCGCGACCCGGATGTGCCGCACGGTTCGCGACTCGAAAAGGCTTTCCTCGAGCTGAAGCACGCCGTCCACCATGGTGTGCTCCGGGCTCGATCCGTCGGTATGCGCGCTCGTGAGAAAGAGCACCGTGCATCCCGTGAACGCGGCATGCCCCTGCAACTCCGCCACGAATGTCTTGACGTCGAGATTGCTTTGGCCGCTTTCCCGCGCATTGAGTAACCCGTCGAGTACCAGAATGCTGGCCTGATGGCGCAGCAATTCGCTGCGCAGCATGGCGACGAGCGCGCTCAAACCCTCTTCGCGAAGCGTGCGAAAGAGGCTCAGATACGTAAGATCCTTGCTGACTCGAGCATCGTCGAAAAAATCGAGCGTCGAGAGCGACTGGAACAGACGGTCATGAGACTCGGCGAGCAGCGTGACATACAGGACTTTTCGTCCCTGCCTCGCTTGCGCGAACGCGATCTGGTTCGCGAGGATGGTCTTACCCGCACCGGGATGCCCCTGAATGATGTACGAAGAACCGGCGATCAATCCGCCGCCGGTTATCCTGTCGAGTCCAGGAACATCGCTGGAGAGTCGCGCGAGCGTCTTTTCCATTGCTTGAATCCATAGTAAAAAAGTTTGGTGCAAAAAGACGCTTCCGGTCGGACCGCGCTCCCGGTCGATCTTTTTGCCCGTTGCTGCCAGACCGAAGTCTACCCGAATCCCCGGGCGTTTCCGCCCCCGTACCCGAGAATTGGCTCGCATTCGCCGGCATGGCAGCACGGCTACGGTCCCTTTTTCACGTTCATGGCGCTTCGGCACGCCATCAATGGGTTGGCGGATGCCTTGCAGGTCGTCGCGCTGTGCCACGATGCCGACCACGAAGGCGACTTACCGCCCGAGCTTCTTCACTGCTGGCCCCGCATCTCGGGCGAGATCGAGGCGTGGTTCAGCAAGCCGACGAGCGCAATGCCGCCGATTACGTTGCCAAGCAGCGTGGGCGCGAGGAATCGCAGCAGATAGCCCTGCGCGTCGGCCAGGCCACGCAAAACCAGATAGGCGGCCTCGACAGAACCGGCGATGACGTGCGAAAGCCCGCAGATTGCCACCACATAGGTGAGCACGGCAATAATCAGCAGCGCGGCCGAACGTGCGTTCGGCAACAGCCAGACCATCAGCGCGATCAGCCAGCCGGCGAGCGTCGCCTTGAGCGTCGTCGTGACGAAATTCGAACCGTACGCGCCGCGACCGATATGTTCCAGCATCGGCGCGAGCGCCTCCGTATAGGCCGTCGGCGCGGCGAGCAGACCGGCGAACATCCACGTGCCGGCGAGATTGGCGACGAGGACGATCAACCACAGCCGCAGCGCGGCCGCCGCCGTGCGCAAGTCGCGCCGCGTAAGCACCGGCAATACGACGGTCAGCGTGCTTTCGGTGAACAATTGCTGGCGGCCGAGCACGACGATGACGAACCCCACACAATAGCCAGCCGCGCCGATCAGCGTGACGCCGCTCTCACCCGGCGTGACCTTGCTTTGCAGCACCGCTTGCGTGAGAAACGAAAAACCCATCGAAAGCCCGGCGGCCAGCGCGGACCAGAGCAGCGCGGACGGCTTGCGCGCCAACGCGGCTTCGCCCTCCTCGCGCACGATCTCGTGAATGACGAGCGCGCGCGGCGTGGCGTGCGCGGAGGCCTGATCGCGCTCCTTCTCGTCGAGATGCGGAGAAGCGTGCCCCGCTGCCTGCTCGTCATTGCCGTCCGGTCTGCTTGCCATGATTCGTATCCGCTCCCTTAATCGACGCTACCGCGCGCGGCTGGGCTGCCGCAACGCGGCCTCGGCGGCGGCTCGTCCATCGGCCGAGTGCAGGTCGAAGTCGATCAACCGTTCAAGCGCGCCCGGAAGTGGCGACATATCGAAGAGGCTGGCGTCAGCGGGATCGCTCGCGCAAACGACGTTCCGCACGACGGCTTTGCGGCGCCGTGCGCGAACTGGACCTCGCTGTGCATATCGCGACCGAGCCGAACCGCTCGCACCTGCTGGCCGTGAAGGGAAACACCGTTGTCATCCTGCCTCGACCGCACGCGACGCCCTCCTGCTCGCGCCGTAGCCACGGTATCCGGTTATCGCTCGCCTAAAGCGCCGATATAACGGAATCCTAAACAAAACGATGTGAAACATGACGCTTACCGCAGTGGTATGCCACGACCATTCATCATCCCGATTGCGTATCGACGTATCCGCTTTTCGGCCGCCCCACGAACGGCGCGGCCGGTCGCTGTTCGAGCGCGGGCTGCTCGTGTGCCACTGCCTGCGCGTAATGCCGGAGTTCCGGGTGCTCGCGCCGGAGCGCCTGAGTTAGTGAACGTTCAAAGAGCCGTTGGAAACGTCCTCAAGGCCGCCACAGCGGAACGAGGATTGCGAGGGGTCGGCTATTTCACGGAGGAAAAGATGGCAACCAAGCGACAAAGGCCGGAAATGGCCGATAGCGAATCCGAAGAGAAAATCGACGATGCCGTGGAGGCAACTTTCCCCGCCAGCGATCCGCCGGCACATGGCGGGGCCACGAGAATCGAAGGCGAACCCGCCTCCGTTGGGGACGACCAGGAGGAGCGCATCAGGAAACGCGCGTACGAGCTATGGCAGGCTGCGGGCGCGCCCGACGATCACACCGACGAATTCTGGCTCCAGGCGGAGTCGGAAGTCCGGCGCGACCGCAGCGAGTCCTGAACGCCAGTCCCGCGCAAAACAGGCCGCCGTAGTGCGGCCAAACGCCTTCGCGGTTTCATTCATCCCGGTTACGACCACGCAATCGCCAGCTTTGAATGTGGAGTTGTCGTGTCCGGCCTCGACCGCTTCGCCTATACACGCTCGTGCCCGCGATGTCGCCGTGCTTCATGGTCGGCATGAAACCATCGTAAAGAAGGCATGGCAAGAACATCGGCTCGACCATCGAGATTCATCGTGCTTTCGATTAACTTGCGCGGACGCCGCACAACGCCGCTTCTGGCACGTCGTTGGGCGGCATTGAGCATCGTTAATTACCTTGGTCGCAGCGTAAAACAAAAAAAAGCCCGCCGAAGCGGGCTGAAGACACACGCCGTTCGCTCAGGGAGCGTGCCGACGACATACAAAAAGCGAAACACGTTAGCAATTCGCGAACCTGACAAGCATCGAAAGCCAAACTGAGTATAGTGAACGCGCACTGGACGATGGCTGTACGTTAATGCTGGCTTTCGGACAGCATGGACGCTTGGATTTGCGAACGTTGCGCCCGTTTCGCCCATATGTATGGAACAAACTTCCGCTATTCGAGGCGAAGCCGCTCTATAGCGCAAAAACGACCGGTTTCGAATTGTGGGCGACAGCGTGTTATTAACAAATCGCTTGCATGATTCGTTGCCAAGCCGCGGGCCTTACCGGCATTGCTTGAAATACTCGATGCGTTCGACCCGACGGACTTGGCGTTCGCCGGAAACGCATCAATCGACAGATAACATCATCGCGCTCGGCTTACGTCACTATGGCGTCAGCGCCATTCCTTTCTCGCGAGAAGGCTCACCCCCGTGCTGCGGAAGTTGCGTTCCTCGCCTCACACAGCATTGGCGCTTGGCGTCATCTCGATGCGCTGCATCTCAAGCGCGCTAGTAATGTGTCTCTCGGCGCTTTGGTTATCTGGGAGCCGCAAGACGAAAAAACGCGGCTGCCGGAACCGGCAACCGCGTTGGGAAGTGCCCTGAGAAGAAACGTCCCTCAGGAGATACGAGGGACACGCCAAGTATAGATACCGACAAAGCCGGGATGCCGTACGAAACACCGCCATTTCGCCCGCCCGGCCACGCCCGACAACTTGCGCCTTGAACAACGCTTGAATAACAACAGCACCGAACGAAAGGCACCTACGGATAAAGATGCTCCACGAGCACCGTTTCGGCTAACTGTTGTTCAAGGAGCGTATGCGCAAGCATATGCATATTGTTCGCACCCGATGTCGAGACGCAGAGATCAAGGGATCGATGACTTTGCTGCCGCGCGCCGCCAACCACGCGAGCGTCGTTCTCACGCAGAGTGCGATGCACGCCCGCGATATCCCGCGCTTCGGTAAGGTGAATCGTCAGACGCGTCAACATGATTGACCGGGAAGAGAGTGAAGATTCGATCAGTGGATTAAGATGCGGCGCGCGGTTTGCCGTGGGTTGGAATGGCGCGTTACTTCATGACGTTAAGCGCATCGTGCGTGCCGAAGAATCCGGGAGTCGCTTTCTTAGTGATCCTTTATATTTCACCGGGTGCTGCGGTCCGTGAGTCGGCGAGGCTTCGAATGCGGAATGTTCTTGCGCGAGTCATGGCGCGGCCACTCAAGCAGAAAACGAATGTGGATTTACGACAGTAGCCGAATTTCGCGAACCGGCCGCGCGGGCGATATTTTTCTTTTCTTTACCGGGGCGCAAATGCACTCAGCCGTTCTATGAAATTGCGGACATTGGGGCAGCGAATGAGATGAACCAACCGTCAAACACAAGTGCCGCAATAAAGGCGTTAAACGCGGGCCGGAGCGCTCGACACTCCAGCCCGCTTCTTCGAACGACGCGATCAGTCTTGCTGTTGTTCGGGCCTGGTTTCGGAGAGATCGTCCTCGCGCACTTCGGCCGGGCGAACAGTCGTTCCGTCCTCGCCGGTCTCGGACACGTCCGTTTCGAACGTATCGTCTGCTTCGCTTCCCGGCGTTTGCTGCTTGCCAACTTCATCGGGTTGCGCCGAAGGGGTCGTATCGTCGTGGGTTGCCATGATTTGCTCCAGAAATAAATCGATGCTCAGGAATGGGTCCCGAGCGCCAATGGCGTGGCCGGTGTCGTTTGCTCTACGGGTTCCAGCAGATCGTCCTTCGAGCGTCGAGCGAGCGCCATCCTCAAGGGACTTTGGCGCATCGCTGAACTGGCGAATGCGGTTTCGCTGGAACACTCCGACGACGTCACTCAACTGACCTTCGGGATTCCCCTTTCACGCAAGCACCGTGCCGCAAGCGGTCGACCGTGCATCGCCGGCAAGATGCCTTCATGGCCGCGCCGCAGGCGCTGCAAGCGCGATTCCAGACTGGAAGTGCGGACCGGCAGAACGCCGGCCACGCGGACGCAAATCGCGTCCCGACAGCCCTACGATTTCTGGTAGTAAAGATTCTGAGGGTGCCGTGCTTCGGCGAAAAAATACCAGCGTTCCGCCACGAGTCCGGCGTACTGCACGATAGCCGCTGCGCAAAAAAGCGCGAGCGAAGCGCCGACAGACGGCAGACTTGCGCCGAGCATCACAAGGCAAAAGGGCGCGAGGAAGCCGGCCAGAAGAAATGACCACTTGATGCGGTTGAGGGTCCGCTGCGTCCTGCCGTGAAAGAACTCGCGCAGGTTGAAGGCTCCCGCCGTGAACCCGCGCGACTTCTGTTCGACCCGTTGCGCGCGTATGCCCGTGGCGGTTTGAACGGTCGATTTCGGACGAAGGCGGCCATTACGCGTGAGCGAGGCGATGCGCGACACGCAGCCCGCCAGCGTCAAGCCCGCCGCGCTCACGGCCAGCGGCACGGCCATGGACGGCGCGAACGCCGCCGCGCATGCCGTCGCGAGCGTGAAACCCGATGCGCAGCCGAGCAGCACGAAATTGACCAACGTCAGCGGCGTCGCCCATTCCTGAAGAAAGCGCAGGCATGCGTAAATCATGCCCGTGCAAACGAACAGCGCCATGCTGGCCACCACCGCCACGCCTCCGATAGCCAGTGTGTGCGAGACGCCGAAAAAATGCGCCAGCCCGTAGGCAAAGGTACACGCGAGAAACGCGGGCAGGCAAAGACATTCGCGCGACAGCCATGACGTGCGCCACATGGCAATGGCCCGCCACGCACGCTCGGGATGACCGAGATGAAAAAACGACGCGACCAGCCCCAAGGTTCCGAGCGCACAGGCGAGCCCGGAGCCGACGACATAGAACAGCGCAGGCACTGAGGCGGCGTCGCCGAAACCGAGCCGCAAGACCAGTTCGACGCCCACGAGTGCGAGCAGCAGTCCCTGGCCCGCGCCGCTGAGCGTCGTCAGGAATACTACTGAAAAAGCCGGATTCATGCCGTTCTCCGTTTGCTCTGGATTCGATCAGCGAAAATGCAGCGCCGCTCAAACGCGCGTGGCGATCGACGCCAGATTGAGCGCGCCGTGTTCGAGCTGGGTTTCGAGCGCAGCGCGCGGTTCGCCTTGCTCGTCTTGTGCGGTATTGCACGAACACGCGCCCCCGCCGCACGATGTCACGGTTTGGCGCGGCAAATAGTGATTCGACGGGCGCGTGCCCCATTCCGGCATCAACTGATAACCGCCGCGCTCGCGGATCGCCTGCGAAACGACCGAATCGGGATCGTGAATGTCGCCGAACAAGCGCGCCGAGGTCGGGCACGCCAGCACGCAAGCGGGCTTGCGGTCGCGCTCGGGCAGCGCTTCGTTATGAATGCGATCCGAGCAGAGCGTGCATTTGGTCATTTCCTTGCGCGCTTCGTCGATTTCGCGCGCGCCGTAGGGGCATGCCCACGCGCAATATTTGCAGCCGATGCAGCGATCGTAATCGACCAGCACCAGGCCGTCTTCCTTTCGCTTGTAGCTTGCCCCGGTCGGACACACCGGCACGCAGGGCGGGTCTTCGCAGTGCAGGCAGGACTTCGGAAAATGAATGGTGTCGGCAAGCGGAAATTCACCGGCTTCGAAAGTCTGCACGCGGTTGAAGAACGTGCCGGAAGGATCGGCGTCATACGGACGAAAGTCGGCGAGACCGCCCGCTTCTCCCGATGTGTTCCATTCCTTGCAGCTCGTCACGCAGGCATGGCATCCCACGCAGACATTCAGATCGATCACGAGCGCCATCTGGGTCATAACGTGCTCTCCCGTTACTTGCTTCTGGCCGTTTTCGCGAGACGCGCGGCGAACTCGCCGCGCCCGGCGAAATAGGTCTGCACGACGCGATGAATCAGCCCCGTCGCGCCCGGCAATGTCGGCATGGGCGCGAACTGCGGCAGCGTGTGGTTCGCGTCGGCTTCCGCCGGATAGACGCGCACCCGCACGTCGTACCAGGCCGCCTGCCCCGTCACCGGATCGGAGTTCGAGGTGCGCGCGTGATCCGCGCCCTGGCCCAGAATCTCGTCCGCGATCAGATGGTTCAGCAAAAAGCCGCGTTGCGACTCGTTGGCTTCGGCTCCGAGATTCCACGCACCCGCCGACTTGCCGATGGCGTTCCACGTCCATACGGTGCCCGGCTCGACGGCCTCGCTATAACGCGCCATGCAGCGCACCTTGCCCCATTGCGATTCGAGGTAGATCCAGCCTCCGTCGGCAATGCCTTCGGCACTTGCGGTACGCGGATTCATGTACAGATAGTTTTCGCCGTGAATTTGCCGCAACCAGGCGTTTTGCGAGTCCCACGAGTGATACATGGCCATGGGCCGCTGCGTCACGGCCGCCAGCGGAAAGCGCGCATGATCGGTCGTCTCGTGTTCGAGCGGCGCATACCAGAACGGCAAGGGATCGAAGTAGCGGTCGATGCGCGCGCGCAGATGCTCGGGCGGTTGCCTGCCCCGCGTCTTGCCCTGCGCGGCGAGCCGGAACTTCTGCATCACGTCGGAGTAAAGCGCGATGACGATCGGCTCGCTGAATTTGCGGAATCCGTTTTCAACGGCGAACTCCAGATACGGACCATTGCAGTTGCGCATGTACTGCATCGTCTCGGGCAGCGTGTAGTGATAAACGCAGTTGTGCTTCGCGTACGCTTCCCATTGCCGCGGGTTCGCTTCGCCGACCAGCGCCTTGTCGCCGTTCTTGCCGCGCCATCCGATCAAAAAGCCGACGCCGGAGTCCGGCGCCGTTTGATGATTGACGATGAAGTCCGGATAGTCGCGATATTTGCGCGCGCCTTCGGGCGTCGTGAACGCCGGCAGCTTCAGGCGGCCGGCCAGTTCGACGAGCACTTCCTGAAACGGCTTGCACTCGCCCGTGGGCGGCACGACCGGCACGCGCACCGAATCGACCGGACCGTCGAATTCCGAAATCGGCCGATCGAGCATCGACATCGCATCGTGCCGTTCGAGGTACGTGGTGTCGGGCAGGATCAGGTCGGCGAACGCGGTCATCTCCGACTGAAAGGCATCGCACACGACGATGAACGGAATCTTGTACTCGCCGTTCTCGTGTTTGTCCGCGAGCATCTTGCGAACCTCCACCGTGTTCATCGACGAATTCCAGGCCATGTTGGCCATGAAAATCAGCAGCGTGTCGATGGGATACGGATCGCCGCGCCAGGCGTTGGTGATGACGCTGTGCATGAGGCCGTGAACGGCGAGCGGATACTCCCACGAGAACGCCTTGTCGATGCGCACGGGGTCGCCGTTGTCGTGGACGAAGAGATCCTCGGGACCGGCGGGCCAGCCGAGCGGCCCGTTGGTCAGCGGCGTGTTGGGCTTCACGTCGTCGGGATGATTCGGCGGTTTGGCCGAAGGCGGCACCGCGCGCGGATACGGCGACTTGTGCCGAAAGCCGCCGGGCCGGTCGATCGTGCCCAGCAACGACATCAACACCGCCAGCGCGCGAATGGTCTGGAAGCCGTTCGAGTGGCCCGCGAGCCCGCGCATGGCGTGAAAGGCGATGGGCGCGCCGGTAACGGTGTCGTGGGTTTCGCCCCACGAGTCGGCCCATCGAATCGGCAGCGTGATCTTCTGATCGCGGGCGACGTCGGCCATTTCACGCGCGAGGCGCCGGATCGTTGCGGCCGGAATGCCGGTGATGTCCGCCGCCCAATCCGGCGTGCAAGCCGCAACCTGCTCGCGCAACAAGGCAAACGACGGCGCGACGGCCGTGCCGTCCGCCAGCGTATAGCGCCCCTCGAGCGCGGGACGCGCGCCCGGCGTGTGATGCAGCACTTCCTTCTGGCTTGCGGTGTCCCACCAGAGATGATTCTGCGGGAACAGCGCATTGCGTTCCGCGGCGTTTTCGTCGCGCACGAATAAGCCGTACGTGTCGCTGTCCTCGCGAACGTCGAGCAGTTCGCCCGCGTTCGTATAGCGTTCGACAAACTCGCGGTCGTACGCGTCGTGCGCGATCAATTCGTGCATCAGCGCCATGAACAGCGCGCCGTCCGTGCCTGGGCGGATCGGCACCCATTCGTCGGCAATCGCGGCATAGCCGGTGCGCACCGGATTGATCGCGATGAAGCGGCCGCCCGCGCGCTTGAACTTCGAAATGGCGATCTTGAGCGGATTCGAATGATGATCTTCCGCAGTGCCTATCATGAAGAAAAGTTTCGCGCGGTCCAGATCGGGGCCGCCGAATTCCCAGAACGAACCGCCCATCGTGTAGATCATGCCCGCCGCCATGTTGACGGAGCAAAAGCCGCCGTGCGCCGCATAATTAGGTGTGCCGAACTGTTTGGCGAACAGGCCGGTCAACGCCTGCATCTGGTCGCGGCCCGTGAAAAGCGCGAACTGCTTCGGGTCGGTGGCACGAAGATGCGCAAGCCGCTTTTCGAGCACCTCGAACGCAACGTCCCAGGAAACGGGTTCGAACTGCGCGGCGCCGCGCAACGCATCCGGCTTACGCATCAGCGGCTGCGTGAGGCGCGCGGGCGAATACTGCTTCATGATGCCCGACGAACCCTTCGCGCAGATCACGCCCTGGTTGAGCGGATGTTCCGGGTTGCCGTCGATGTAGCGCACTTCTGTGCCGCGCAGATGCACGCGAATGCCGCATCGGCACGCGCACATGTAGCAGGTCGTCGTTTTGACTTCGAGCTTTTCGTCCTGTGTGCGGGGCGTATGTTCCATGAGTCCTCCCTATGCGCTTGCGCGGCGAGCGATAGTGAGCATCCTATTCAGGCATCGCACACAAGAAAACTCGCAATTGGCGATCTAAATCATCGGCCCGGACGATACTTGCGTCGCGCGCAACCCGGCCCGCGCCCAATGCGAGCCGTGGGCGATCTGAAAGCCCGGACCGGGCGCGCCGTCAAACTGTTTTGCGTTTGAAGGACGGCGCGGCCACGCCTTCGATCATGACGTTCACGCAAGCCGGCAGCTTCGCGCGCTGCGCGGCCTGGGCCTGCTCCATGGCGTCCTTCATCGCTTCGGCGTGCTCGACGAGCGCACCGACGCCGCCGAATGCTTCGGCGACACGATCGTAGCGCGCAGGCAGCAACTCGCAGCCGATCAATCGCTCCGGGCCGTAATTGCGCAACTGGATCTGATATTCGGCGTTCCAGCGAGCATCGTTGCCCACGACCGCGACAAACGGCAGGCCATACCGAACGGCCGTATCCATTTCCGCCGCGTGAAAGCCGAACGTGCCGTCGCCCATCGCGGCAACGACGGGCGAATCGGGATACGCGATCCGGGCCGCCAGCGCGAACGGCAGCGCCGCGCCGATAGCGCCCGCAACGCCGTTGATAACCCGATGGCGCGCACGCAGGCACGCTTGCGCCCATTGACCGAACTCGCCGCCGTCGGATATGAAAACGGCGTCGGGGTGACTGTCGAGCAAGGCCTGGAACGGCGCGAGCGCCTGAACGGGATGCACGTGTTTTTCGACCGGCGACGATGCGCTGCCCCACGGCTCGGGCCGCCAGGCAATAGCGCCTCGTACTTCGTCGGCCCACGATGCGTCGCACCGGCTTTCACCGTCACGGCAGGCCTCGGCCAGCGCTTCGAGCGCCGCGAAACTGTCCGCCACCGCGCTTCCCGCCAGGCGCTTGCCGACAGCGCGCCGCGTGCGCGCGATCTCCTGCGGCTCCGGGTCAATCTGCAAAACCTGGCAGTCCGGAGCAAATGCGGGCGCTTGCCCGAACGCGAGCGTGAAATCCATGCGCTTACCCAGCAGCATGACGCAATCGGCCTGCGAAAGCATTTCAGCGAACGCACCCAGCGCCGGATCGTTGATTCCGCGCGGACTCTCCATGCCGATCACGGGGATGCCGGCCGCAGCCTCGAACGCTTCGGTTCGCCGGCGTCCCGCCTCGCTCATGCACGCAGGGCCAACGAGGATCAACGGCCGCGAGGCTTGCATCAGGCTCGCGGCGAAGCTTGCGGCCGTTGCAGCATCCAGACGCTGCACGGCAGGCAAGAAGCGTTCGGCGCCCAGTTCCTCGGGAACGAGCGAGCGGGCTTCCAGCACGTCCACCGGAAGGCTCACATGAACCGGCCCGGGCCGCCCCGAATGCGCCGCGCGCACCGCATGCACGATTTCGTCGACGAGCGTTTGCGAATGCTGCACGGTCATCGAAAGCTTGACCAGCGGCGCCGCTACATCGGCCTGGCGCATTTCCTGAAACGCCCCCATGCCCAACTGGTTAAGCGGCGCATGTCCGCTGAGCAGCAAAACCGGCGATTCCGCCATCTGCGCCGTATAGAGCGCCGAAACCGCGTTGGCGTGGCCCGGGCCGCCCGTGACCAACGCCACGCCAAGCTTGCCGGTCAAGCGCGCATAAGCGTCCGCCATATGCACGGCCGCCGCTTCGTGACGCGTATGGAACAGCTCGATTCCCGCTCCGACGCAGGCGTCGAACACCGGCATGATGTGGTTGCCCGAGAGCGTGAAGATATGCTTCACCCCCGCTTTCGACAGCGCTTTAACGAGCGCATCGGCGCCGCGGCGTGCATCTGACATTGCGATATCTCCTGTTCAGAACGTTTTGAATGCTGCAATTCGACGGTAGCGAGTGGATTATTCGCGCCCCGCCTCGCCGTGCAAAGTGAGTAATTCTTGAAGTGAACGAAAGGTTCTCTTCCTCTCGCCGCCAACGAACGGCAGCACCCATGTTTTCCCTGATGGCGAATCGAAGGCTAACACACTACATTTAACTCATACAGATGAGTTGTATGACTTTGTCTCCCACAGCGCGCCATCGAGCCGGTCGTGCCCGCCGCATCCCAGCCCGGTTGCGCCATTCGACCGGCGTTTGATCAGTATCGATCGGCATTGGGTCGCTGGTGCCGTGGTTCGCTCGACCCTGCCGCCCCTGGAGCGCTGCCGGATCTCGCCATGCCGATCTCACGCGCCGGGCAGCGCTGCGGATGCCAGTCGCTGACGCTCGATCACACTCGCTCACACGGCGGAGGTATGCGTTGAATTTCAGACTTGCTTTCAGCCGGGACTACTACGCGGGCGCGCTGATGGTGGTGATCGGCATGAGCGCCGTGTACGCCGGCATGTCCTATGACGTGGGCACGCTCACCAGCATGGGCGCCGGATTCTTTCCCGTGGCCGTGGGGGCGCTGCTCGCGGTGGTCGGCATCCTGATCGCCCTCGCGGCAAGGGATCTTCCCAAACCCGCCTCGAACAGCGGCGACACCGCCGACGCGCATTCCCGTCTGCCAGACTTGCGTGGCGCCGTTTGCATCATTGCCGGCACGCTGGCCTTCATTCTGATCGGCAAGTACGGCGGCCTGATTCCCGCCACCTTCGCCATCGTCTTCATCTCCGCACTCGGGGACCGGACCAACACCGTGTTTCGCGCAGCCGCGTTGTCGATCGTCATGTGCGCGATCGCCCTCGTTGTCTTCTCATGGGCGCTAAAACTCCAACTGGCGCCATTTGCCTGGGGATAGTGAGCAACATGATCGAACAATCCTTGCACGACCTCTTTTACGGCTTCTCGGTTGCGCTTCAGGGCACCAACCTGATCTGGTCGTTCTTCGGCGTTCTCGTAGGCAACATGGTGGGCGTGCTGCCTGGCATGGGCGCGTTGTCGGCGATATCCATCCTGCTGCCGCTGACCTATGTCATGCACCCCGTGCCGGCGATACTCATGCTCGCCGGCATTTTTTACGGCTCGCAATACGGCGGCGCGATCGGGGCCATTCTGCTCAATCTTCCTTCTCACCCGCCGCATGCGATCACCTGCCTGGACGGCTATCCCATGGCAAAAGCCGGCCGGGGCGGCGCGGCGCTCGGCATCACCATGCTGAG
Source organism: Paraburkholderia sp. J41 (assembly GCF_905220235.1). Classification (NCBI taxonomy): domain Bacteria; kingdom Pseudomonadati; phylum Pseudomonadota; class Betaproteobacteria; order Burkholderiales; family Burkholderiaceae; genus Paraburkholderia; species Paraburkholderia sp. J41. The sequence goes on from NZ_CAJMZE010000007.1 coordinate 131,197, forward strand.
TTCGTTCTTCGCGGCCTCGACCGGCATTGTCCTGATGATTTTCGCTTCGCCCTTGCTCACGGCAATGGCATTCAAGTTCGGCCCGGCGGAGATATTCTCCGTCATGCTATTGGGCCTGCTGGCGGGCTCGACCATGTCCAGAGGCTCCGCGCTCAAGGGCGTTGCCATGACGCTGTTCGGCCTGCTGTGCGGCATGGCCGGCACCGACGTCAATACCGGCATGTTCCGCTTCACGTTCGGCCTGACCGACATGAACGACGGGCTCGAACTGGTCGCCATTGCCATGGGCCTGTTCGGCGTGGCCGACTTCCTTTGCAACGTCAACCGGATGCAGGTTTCGAGCAAGTCGCTCAACGTGCGCCTGAAAGACATGCGGCCGACCCGCGCGGAACTCAAAGCCACCTTTTGGCCCATGACACGCGGAACCGCAGTGGGCGCGCTGTTCGGCGCCATGCCGGGAACCGGCCCCACCATTACGACGTTCGTCGCGTACGCGCTCGAACGCAAGCTCTCCAGGCACCCCGAAACATTCGGAACGGGCGTGATTGCCGGCGTTGCCGCGCCCGAGGCGTCGTCGCATTCGAAAACTCAAGTCGACTTCATCCCGACGATGAGCCTTGGCATACCCGGCGATCCGGTGATGGCGCTGATTCTCGGCGCGCTCATTATTCAAGGCATTACGCCCGGCCCGCAGTTGATTTCGGAACACCCCGATATTTTTTGGGGACTTATTGCGAGTTTCTGGATCGGCAATATTCTTCTCGTCCTGCTCAATGTTCCGATGATAGGCATGTGGGTCAAATTACTCCGATTGCCTTATCGCTATCTTTATCCTTCCGCGATGTTCTTCATTGCCGTGGGCGTGTTCAGCACCCAGAACAGTCTCTTCGAAGTGTGGCAAGTGCTGGCATTCGGCTTGATCGGCACGGTTTTCAGTTATCTGGGCTTTTCCGTCGCGCCAATTCTGCTGGGCTTCGTGCTCGGCCCCATGATCGAGGAAAATTTCCGCCGCGCCCTTCTCATTTCTCACGGCAACATGTCGATCTTCATCGACCGGCCAATCAGTTGCGGATTTCTCGTTGCGTCGCTGTTGCTTGTCGTGATGGTCGTGTTTTCGGCGCAGCGGCACCGTCGCCGGGCCAACAAGACGAAGCGCGTATCGGCGGCGGCCACGCGGACCGAAATGCCCACGACGAGCAGCGACTGAATCGGGAGATCGAAAGCGCCGCCCGTCAGTTCGCAGCCGGGCGGCATGGGGCATCCCGTCGTCGGGTTTCCGCAGGATTGCGAAGGAATGTGTTGTAACGGCCCCCACGGCATCGGCAAATTCAATACCCACGCACGGCAACGCGAGTACAATACGGGTTAATACTTAATTGATAACCCGAGTCTCAAGTGAATACGCCCTTGTCTCCCGTCCGCACTTCCTTCGACACGTTCCAACGCATTCAACGTCAAATCGCAGCCGCAGGCCGCTGGCTGCTCGAACTTCACGACGACGTTAGAGATTTGAAAGCCACGGTCGAAAGCCGCGCAAAGCGGGGCTAACTCGCCCGATGGCCGCATTGGCAATGCGGCCCTTAAAGTCGATTTAAAGCGCGCTTTAAAAGCCGCTTCGAAATCCGGCTCATCAATTGAAAAGGAAAAGCCCGCCAGGATAGACATCCTGGCGGGCTTTATCGCTTCAACCGTCAATCGTCGCAAGCCTCAATCGTCGAAAATCGGACTGGCGCGCCGCGCTCGTACTCTCCGCGCGCCCTCCGGTCGGGCGGGTCCGCCGGGTCGCCCGGCTTATCAATTCGCGCTGATATGACTGGCGCTCACGATCTTTTGCCATTTCGCCGATTCGGCGGCAATCTTGCCTTGAAGCTGCTGGGGCGTGTCGCCCACGGGGTCCATGCCGAGCACGGCCAGCCGCTGACGGGTGTCCGGTTGCGAAAGCACCTTCACGGTGTCTTGCTGAATCTTGCTGATGACGTTCGCCGGTGTTCCAGCCGGCGCCACGAGCGCGAACCAGCCCGTTACGTTGAAGCCGGGCAACCCCGCTTCACTCACCGTGGGAATAGCCGGCCACGCACTGGACCGATGGTCGCCGGTCACGGCCAGCACCTTGATGGTCTTGCCCTTCATGAATGGGACGGCCGCGGCGATATTCGGCAGCACGACCTGCACGCGGTCGGCCATCAGATCGTTCAGCGCCAGCACCTCGCCTTTATACGGTACGTGAACCATCGGAATGCCCGCCGCGCCCGCGAAGGCTTCGTCGGCCATATGAACCTGGCTGCCAATGCCCGCTGAGCCGAAATTCAACTTCGGATGCTGCGTTTTGCCATAGGCGATCAGTTCCTTGACGTTCGCAACCGGCAGCGAAGGCGCAACGGCAACGACCATCGGATTGCTCGCCACCGTGGTGATATAGCTGAAGTCCTTGGCCGTATAAGGGAGCTTCTTGTAGATGAACTGATTGACGGTGAACATGCTGCCCGAGGCCAGCATCAATGTGTAGCCGTCGGGAGCCGACTTCGCCTCCACTTCGGCCGCGATCATGCCGCCGGCGCCCGGGCGATTGTCGACCACGACGGACTGCTTCCACAGCGTTCCCAAGCCCTGACCAAGCGCGCGCGCCAGCACGTCGGTCGAACCGCCCGCCGAAAAAGGCACGATGAGCCGGATCGGTTGCGAAGGCCATGCGTCCTCTGCATTGGCATTCGACGGTGCTTGCAGGACTGCGGAAACGGCGGCGGCGAGCACGAATCCGCGCCGGATCGTGCGAACGAATTTGCGGGTCATTGCGTTGTCTCCATTGAAATCGTGTCATTCGGCACTGAAACAACCCGAATCGGAACGAGCCGGGTTGGACCACGAGCGCCGCGTGCAACTGCCTGGCGTCCGCGGCAGCGTCACTACGCCATGTGCTCGGCGAGAATCGTCTCTCCGGGCCGCACCCGGTTAAATGTCACTGGCTCTTGTGCGATCTCGACCGCGCCCGCTCCTTTGCGGATTGTCGTGAACGCGGAGCTTTCCAGTGCGCCGGCCTCGGGAAAGTCCTCCCTGAAATGCGCGCCGCGCGAGTTCTCGCGGGCCAGCGCCGCCTCGGCGATGATCTGACTGACGGCAATCAGGTTTTTCAGGTTCAGCCAATCGTGCCACTGCGCGTTGAATGCGCGGTCGCCGTCCACGACTCCGGTCGTCAGCAACTGCGCCGCGAGATCGTTCAACGTCGCGCGCGCGCGCAGTAATCCGTCGCGGCCGCGAATAATGCCGACGTTCGTCCACATGCATTCGTAGAGCGATTCCCGAATCGTCTCCAGGCCCTTTCCGCGGTTCGAAAACGGCATTTCCGCTTCCTCGATCGCACTGTCGACGGCACGCGGATCGGGCTCGCGAAATCGTCCTTGCCCGATCACCCACTTCGCCATGCTGTCTCCGGCGATTCCGCCAAATACCGTGGAATTCGCCACACCGTTGCCGCCCAGCCGATTGGCGCCATGCACGCCGCCCGTGTCCTCGCCCGCGGCAAACAAGCCGCTTAACGCGGTGCTACAGTCGGTGTCGAACATGACGCCGCCCATCATGTAATGCGCGGTCGGCACCACTTCGACCAGGCCGCCCGCAAGATCGAAGCCGCAGTCCGCGCAGCGCTCCACCATGCCCTTGAACTGCTTGCGAACCTTGTCGGGACCGAGGTGGCTCATCTGAATGTAGACGCCGCCGTTCGGCGAGGTGCGGCCTGCGCGCATTTCCGCATAAATGCCACGCGAAACGATGTCGCGCGTCGCCCGTTCGCCGCGCTTGTCGTAACGCTCCATGAAGCGGTCTTTCGCGCCGTTCAGCAAATAGCCGCCCGCACCGCGCAGTCCTTCCTCCAGCACCGTGCCGGTCATTCGCGTGTGATTGCCGGCCAGCAGACCCGTAGGATGAAACTGGACCATTTCCATATCGCGTAGCGTGAGCCCGGCCCGCAGCGCCATCGCCAGCCCATCGCAGCTTTTGTCGCCGGAGGGCGTATGGAACTTGTACATGGTGGGTCCGCCGCCGGTCGCGAGCAGCACCGCTTGCGCCTGCACGAAGACGAACCTGCCCGTTCGCATGTCGATCATGAGCACGCCGGCCAGATGCCCGCCGTCGGCGGTCTTGATCAGCTCGATCGCGCGATGCTCCTCCAGGCGACGGATGCCGCGACTCCACACCTGCTCGGACAACCGGTTGATGATCTCGATGCCGGTCAGGTCGCCCTTATGCACCGTTCGATCGAACGTCTGTCCCGCGAACGCTTTCTGATGAATCGACCCGTCCGGGTTGCGATCGAAAAAACAGCCAAGCTCATTCTCGAGTTCGCGAACCCGCTCGACCGCCGTGCTCACGAGCGTCCAGGCGAGGTCCTGGTTCGACAGCCATTTGCTCCCCTCGATCGTGTCCATGAAATGACGCTCGACCGAATCGCCGGGAGCCAGCGCCACGTTGTAGCCGCCCTGCACCATGCGCGTGCAGCCGCATTTTCCGAGCAGCCCTTTCACCGCGACGGTGATCGAAAGTTCCGGCGCCGCCTTGTGCGCATGAAGCGCGGCGAAGAGGCCGGCGCCGCCCGATCCCAGAATCAGGATGTCCGTCTGAACGCGCTCGATCTTCATTTCATCTGTACTCCCAGGCTTTCGAGCACGGCGGCGCGGCGCGTTGCGGTGTCGCTCCTGATCTCGTCATAAAGGCTCGCGCCGTAGCTGTCCATGGCCACGAGCAACGGGCCAAAACCCTTGATGCGGAATTTCCAGAGCGACTCGGGATTCAGGTCGTCCAGATCGACGGCTTCGATTTTCTCGATCCACGTCGTTTCCAGCGCCGCCGTGCCGCCGATGATGGCCAGATACACGCCGCCCAGTTCCTCGAACGCCGACTTCGAGGCCTCGCGCAAGCCGCCTTTTCCGACGATCATGCGCACGCCATATTGCTGCATCAGCGGGCGCGTGAATCGCTCCATGCGGTCCGACGTCGTGGTGCCGATGCAGATCGGCTGATATCCGGCGGGACATTCGTCACTCGGCGCGACCTTGCGCACGTTGGGCGCCGTGTGAATCACCGCGTGTCCGCGAAGATCGAATTGGGTCGTGCGCCCTTTGTCGAAAAGATGAATCTGCGTCGCGTCGCGAATGCCGAAAAGCGTCTGATGCAGAGTCACCGTGTCGTTGACTCGTAGGTTGCGAATTTGCGACTCGTCGACGGGCATGTAAAGGTCGTAGTGAGCCATGTCAGAACCCGTAAGTGATGCCGCCCGGCGTGAGCCGCGCCCTGGCGCGCCGCGCGGAATGGCATTGCATGTTGACCGCGATGGGATTCATCGTGATGTGCGTCGACGCAAGCTCGATATGCACGGCAAACGCCGTACTGTCCCCGCCCAATCCCTGTGGCCCCACGCCCAGGCGGTTCACCGCGTCGGACAGTTCGCGCTCCAGCGCCGCGCCTTGCGGGTCGGCGCAGACCGTTCCGAGCGCGCGCGTCGCGGCGCGCTTGGCGAGCGCGACGGAAAGGTCGGACGTGCCGCCAAGTCCAACGCCCACGATCGTCGGCGGACACGTTTTGCCTCCGGCGCCCACCACGCAGTCGACGACGAACATCTTGATCGCGTCGATACCCTCGGCAGGCACGGCCATCTTCAGAAACGAGTTGTTCTCCGAGCCGCTGCCCTTCGGCACCATCTCGATGGTCGCGGTCTCGTTCTCGTCCGTGAAATCGACGTGAATGACGGGAACTTCGATACCGCATGACGTGTGATTGTTCTTGCGCGTGAGCGGATGCACCACCGACGAACGCAGCGGGTGCTCGCGCGTCGCGCGCTCGCAGCCCGTTCGTATGGCCGCCTTCAGTTCGAAGCCGTCGAACTCCACATTCCGGCCCAGCAGGACGTTGTAAATCGGAATGCCCGTATCCTGGCAAAGCAGGTTCTCCGTTGCTTCGGCTACGCGGATATTGGTCTGCATCGTCGACAAAACCTGCTGCGCCACCGGCGACGTTTCGCTGGCGGAGAGTTTTTCTATGCCTTCCTTCACATCGGGCGGAAGCAACTTGAGCGCGCGGATATAGAGCGCTTTCGAAGCCTCCTCGACAACTTCCAGGTCGAGTTTCATGGTCGTCTGTTCCAGATCGTTACTACGAATTGCGGGGGATTTTTTCCGTGCCGATATTCCGGTCGATATTCCGGCCAATTATCAGATAAATAATCAGGAAGCCGAATCAATGAATCAATGCGAGCAGGAATGCGAGGCCAGTGCAGGTACTCGCCCCCAAACCGAAGGCAAGCCAGTTTTTCCTCAAGCCGCCCCAAGGCAGGAATTCGATCAGCAAGAGCCGAATGCCGCCCATCAGATGAAGCGACAGGAGCACCACGAGTCCCCACTCGCCGAACCGGAACATGGGCTGATCGGTCGCGCGAAGAAAGCCGTCGAGCGCGGCTACGCCCTTGATGGCATGGCCCAGGGCCCAGAAGTGAACCGGTAAAAACAAGGCCAGCCCGATCCCGGACAGTCGATGCACGAGGAAGGCCCACCAGGCAGGATGCGTGCGGGCGCGGTAGTCGTTCTTTCGCATCAAAATACGACTCCATAAACGGCTCGCAACCCCATTACCGCAAGGGCCGCCGAGCAGGCAAAACACGCCAGTTGAGCGGACTTTCCGCGCCAATGCAGCCATTCCTCCGAAATTCTTAGTAGACCGATAGGCACATGGACCGCGCAAGCAATCACGAATAACGTGTAGAAAACGCCGAACACCAGGTTGCCGCGCGTGCGCCCGAGAATGCCCGCTGCGCTAAGCCCGCCATGAACGGCGTAAATGATCACGCCAAGGTGAACGAACACACAAAGCGCGAGCACCATCGCGCTCATGCGCTGCCAGTACCAAAGACGCGCTTGCGTGCGAAGCGACATGCCCTGCATCACAAGTCTCCTTCGCGCGCGGCTTTCATCGTCATGCGCTTGAGACCCGCAATACCGGCCGTGGGCGAAAGATGTTTAGGACACCGTTCCGTGCAGGTCGCCTGCGTATGGCACGAGTGACATCCCGCGTCGCCCGCCACCGCGCGCAGGCGTTCACGCGTTTGCGTGTCGCGTTCGTCGTTGACGAGCGTCCATGCGCGATTCAACGCCGCCGGCCCGAGATAGTCGGGACGCCACGTCACGACGTCGCAGGACGAGTAGCACACGCCGCAACCGATGCACTCGATTCCGGCGTCGGCCGCCTTTCGTTGCGCGCTGTCGGGGCTCACGTTCGCGAAGTCGTCGTGACGCGTGCGCTCGCCGGAGAATTGGCCTTTCGCGCGGCTCCATTTGTCGAAGAAGGCGCTCATGTCGGTCACGAGGTCCTTGATGACGGGAAGGTTCGAGAGCGGCGCGATCTCCAGTTCGTCGTTCACGGCGACTTTCGACACGTGCGTGCGGCACGTCCAGCGCGCCTTGCCGTTGACGTTCATCGCGCACGATCCGCACATACCGACGCGGCAGGCGAACCGGTAAGCGAGATCGGGCTGCAACTGCCGTTGAATGAGCGTCACGACGTCCAGCACCGTTTGACTTTCGTAACGCGGCACGTCGAAGGCGGCAAGCCCTCGCGTGGCGCTCCTCCATACTCTGACTCGAAGTGTGTCGTTATTCACAATGCCTCTCGAATAGTGGCTGACGCGATGAACCAAACCCATTTCATGAAGCCATTGTTCACCAGGTCGCCATCAAGAAAAATCGAGTAATTCTGGCGTTCAGACAAAGATTTACTATGCCTCGCCCGGCACGCGGCGAAGCTTGAGCACCGCGGCCATCTGCACGTTGTCGCGCTCCTTCTCGAGTCCGGAAATCACGAGTGTGGCCACGGCGTTGCCAATCATGTTGGTCACCGCCCGAACTTCGGAAATGAAACGGTCCACGCCAAGAATCAGCGCGGCGCCCTCAATGGGTATCTGCTTGAACGCCGTGAGCGTGGCGAGCAACGTGACGAATCCCGCGCCCGAAACCCCCGCTGCGCCTTTCGAGCTGATCATGGAAAGCACCATCAGGCCGATCTGGTCGCCCCACGAAAGCGGGACGTTATACGCCTGGGCAATGAACAGCGCGCAAATCACCTGGGCCACGCAAGTACCGTCCAGGTTGAAGGAATAGCCCATCGGCATCACGATGCCGACTACCTGCTTCGGGCAACCCATGCCTTCGAGCTTGCGGATCAACTGGGGGAATACCGACTCGGAGGACGTGGTGGCTAGAACCAGAAGAATTTCGCCCTTCAGATGATTGAGCAGACGGAGCAGCCTGAACCCGCTCATGCGGCAGATGGTGCCGAGCACGACAACGAGAAAGAAAATCGTCGCGACATAGATCGTGACGAGCAGCATGCCGAGCGAGTTCAGCGCGGCAACACCGTATTTCCCCACCGCGAAGCCCATTGCACCCAAAGCGCCCAGCGGCGCGAGCTTCATGATGAAACCCACGATCTTGAATAACACCTCGGACACGGCGTCGAAGAACGTCAACACTGGCTTGCCTTTCTCACCGACATAGGACAGGCCCACGGCGAACAGGCAAGCGATCACGACGATCTGAAGCATGTCGCCCGAAGCAAAAGGGCTCAAAAAACTCGACGGAATAATGTGGAGAAAAAAGCCCGTTAGGCCGCCGTCATGATGCACTTCCGTCTGATACTGCGCCAACGCGTGAACATCGGCGGTGCCGGGCTGGATGTTCATCCCTTCGCCGGGAGCGAATACGTTGACGATCAACAGGCCCAGCAGCAGCGCCATCGTCGTCACCACCTCGAAATAGACGAGCGTCTTTCCCGCGATTCTTCCGAGCGTGCGCATCTCGCCGATCTGCGAAGCGCCACATACGATCGTGGTGAAAATCAGCGGCGGCGTGATCATTTTGATCAGACGAATGAACGCGTCGGAGAGCGGCTTGAGGGATTGGGCAAAGGCCGGAAAAAAGTGGCCGAGCGCGATGCCGATCACAATGGCGATCAGCACCTGAACGTAGATGTGCTTGCAGATACGACGCAACATGGGGTGTCTCCTTGGTCTCGCTTCGGGCCGCGTTCGCGCGGCGCGAAAGAGAGCGATGCCGGGCCGCGCAGACCCAGCTCCCAGACCCGTTGTCAACGGCGTGGCGTCGCCTCTATCGGGCGAAAATTCCACGCCGTCCCGGTCGTTCGGTCGCGCCTTCAAACCCGACCGAACGTCTCGATCGGCGCGCTACCAGCGCTTCGTCTTGATGTTGTGAACGTGAGCGTGATCGCCCGCCTTGATGGGCACGATCACCTTGCCGATATCGACGCCGTATTTGTAGACCGTGTCGCCCACTGCCATATCCTTGAGCGCCACCTTGTGACCGATCGGAATGTCTTGCTGGGCCACGATCTCCACGAGCGTGTCGTCGTTCATGATCCAGGCATTCAACGCCACGCCGGCCTTGATGCCCTCCACCACCGCAACGCCGACCGTATCTTCGTGTTCATGCAATACCGCGTGAATCATCGTCTTCTCCTTGTTTAACGGGAATCGAAACGAACGCGCGCGTTTCGCGGGTGTCAGCAAGCACGCGCATTAACCGAACAAAGCAGGTACCGAACGAATGATCAAATTGAGCGCCGCGAGAATAAGAACGATCCACAGAAGCAGCAAGACGCGAGGCGCGGAAATGGCGCGTCGCAGCCTCGCGCCGGCGAACAGGCCCGCTGCGCCGCAAGGCAACAGCAGACTGGCGAGCGGCAAGACAGCCGGATTTCGATAAAGCCCGGAGACCGCGAAGAGAACGAGGCGCGCCACCGCCGTGGCGGTAATGAGCGCGCTGATGGTGGCGCGCCGCTCGTCGGGATCGCGCAAACGTCCCGCGAGATAGATCGTATAGACGGGGCCGCCCGTGCCGAACACAGCCGTGAGACACCCGCCGAAGAATCCCAACGGCAAAGCCCAGCGCCCGCCTATCTCGCGAAACTCGCCGCGGCTCGTCACGCGCCAGAGCGAGTACCCGAGCAAGCACACGCCAAGAATGAGTTCGAGCGGTTTTTCCGGCACGCAAACAAGCACGCTCACGCCGAGCAGAAGGCCAATGCACAACCACGGCGCGAGCCGCTGGAGTTCGCGCGTTTGCACCGACCGAAGGTTGCGCATGCCCACGAGCGTCCCGGCGACGAGATCCAGCACCAGCATCACGGGCGTGGCCGTTCGCAGCGGCACCAGTTGCGTCAGCAACGGAATGGCGACGATGGAGGAGCCGAACCCGGTAAGGCCATAGACCAGATACGCAAACGCAACCACGCTTCCCGCAACCGCGATCGAAGTGGCGCCGAAACCCACGGCGCTTGCGGCCAGTTGCGCATTCAACCAGGCGATCATTGATAAAGAGCCTCGGTGCGTTTTTCAGCGTTCAGGAGGAAATACGCGCGACATCCAGCACGACACTAAGCACGACATCGCGCACGGCATTGCGGCCGCATCGCTGCGTCCATTGTTGCCTGCTATTAGCTAAAGATAAACGCAGTAATGGTTTTCCTGAGACCAGGAGATGCTTTAGCTTGCGTAGAATTTCCTGAATCGAATCGCGCATGTCTTTTCCGCTCATCGCGAACCATGCCATCTATTCGCACGCTCAAAATCTTTCTCACGGTCGCGCGGTGCGGCACGTTTGCCGCGGCCGGCAACAAGGTCGGACTCACGGCCGCCGCCGTCGGACTCCAGATTCGCGCGCTCGAAGGCGATCTCAATGTTCAGCTTTTTGACCGCAATGCAAGAGCGGCGGTACTGAATCCCGTTGGCCGCGCGCTTATCCCCGAGATCGAAGAAATCGTGCGCCGTTACGAGCTGCTCGAAGTCTCCGCCGGTTGCGACGAAATGTCGGGGACCGTGGTGATGGGCGCGCTCGTTTCGGCGTTGATGGGCGCGTTCGCCGACGCCTTGTGGTCCATTCGCCGGCAACATCCGCGCCTCGACGTGCATTTGCTCGCGGGCATGTCGAGCGACTTCGCGCGCCAGGTGGAAATCGGCGAACTCGATGCGGCGGTCGTCACTCAGTCGCCGCACGCGCTCGCATCCACATTGCTTTGGACTCCGCTCTATTCGGAGCCGATGATTCTCATCCTGCCGACCGCGCCGCATTTCGACCTGGCCGGCGAGCAGCTCGAAATTCTCCGCGATGCGCCATTCATGCGTTTCGATCGCGGCACATGGACCGGGCATCTGGTGCAGAACGTGCTCGACCAGTGCAAGGTCGAAGTCAACGAGGCGATGGAACTGAACTCGGTCGAAGCGATCGTCGCGCTCGTGCGCCAGGGCTTCGGCATCTCCATCGTGCCCAGGCTCGCGAACGTGGATTTCGAAAGCGATAGCGCGATCCGCGTCATGCCGCTCGACGGCGTCGACGTGCGGCGCCATGTCGGACTGCTGGAACGCGTCAAGCACAGCCGCACGGCGTTCACCGACGCAATCAAGAGCTATTTCACGGCGATCTAGCGCATTCGCGTTTCACCGGCGCTGCGCGCGTTTCTATCCCGCGAGAACGTTCAACTGTTCGAGCAATGCCTCGGGAATGTCCACGCCGTCGCGCGCCGCGGACTCGGCGAGTTGCGCCCGCCGCTGGCCCGGCAACCGCACTTCGGGGTCTTGCAGCATCACGTCGATCAACGCCTCGACGCGCGACAGATAAACGGCATTGCCCGCCAGCGCGCCGGGGTCGATCGCCCAGAACAGGTGCCCCACGCGCGACCGCTCTCCCGCCTCGGTCAGGAACGAGCCCGCTTCGTAGCCGAAGTTCGCGCCGCACAGCGCGGCCGCGAGCAGTTCCACCATCAAGGCCAGCATCGCCCCCTTGGTGCCGCCGAACGGAAGCATCATGCCGTCCAGTGCGACCTTCGCATCGGTCGTCGGCCGGCCGTCGCGCGACGTTGCCCAGCCTTCGGGAATGGGCTTGCCTTCGCGTGCCGCCACCATGATCTTGCCCCGCGCGACATTGGACAGCGAAAGGTCGATCATCAACGGCCGGCCCTCGCGGCGCGGAAACACCGCCGCCACCGGATTGGTGCCGAACACGGGATGCCGGCCTCCCCACGCGGGCATGGCCGCCGGCGTGTTGCTGAACGCGAGGCCCACCATCCCGGCCGCGCCGACCGGCTCCAGATGCCAGGCGCCCGCTCCCAGATGATGGCTGCGCTTGACGCTCGCGACGGCGCTGCCGTGTTCGCGAGCGCGCTTCACGAGCGTTTCGACGGCGAGTTCGCACGCCGGAAACGCCATGCCGTCCGCCGCGTCGATCAGCACAGCCGCGTTGCGCGATGCGACGATTTCAGGCGTCGCGGCCGCATCGACACGGCCGTTGCGCAACTGCGCGACATACATGGGCAAGCGCGCGACGCCGTGAGAGGACAAGCCCCGCTCGTCGGCGTAGACGAGCGCGCGCGCCGTCGCGTCGGCGGTGCGCGGCGTCGCGCCCGCGGCGAGCAGCGTGCGCGCGGCCAGCTTCGTGAGTTCATCAGACGATATCCGCGTCATGTCAAAGCGACCTCGTTGTGGTTGATTCGTGTTCGTCCGCGAGCAGCGCCTCGGTCACGCGCTCGGCGACCAGCGTGCTGACCCGCTCGTTCGACTGCATCGTCAAGCCGGCGATATGCGGCGTCAGGATCAGGTTCGGCACGCCCTCGAGCGGCGAGCCCGCCTTGAGGGGCTCGTCGGCGAAAACATCGAGCGCGGCGCCGCCAAGGCGGCCTTGCACCAGCGCTTCGCCCAGCGCGCTTTCGTCGATCACACCGCCGCGCGCCGTGTTGATCAGCACGGCGTGAGGCTTGAGCAACGCGAGTTGCGCCGCGCCGATGAGATTGTGCGTGCTTTCCACGAGCGGCACATGAAGCGTCACCACGTCGGCCGCGCGCAACGCGTCGTCGAACGCCATGCCCCGCGCTCCCGTTTCGTGCCAGCAGTCGGCATCCGCCGCGATTTGCGGATCGTAGCCCACCACCCGCATGCCAATTCCGCGCGCGAGCTGCGCGACGAGACGCCCGATGCCGCCGAAGCCGATCACGGCCATGGTACTGCCCGCCGCCTCGCGGCCGTTCGACAACGCCGTGCGCGGCCACCGTCCGCGCGCGACGTCGGCGCTTGCTCCATACGCGCCCCGCAGGAGCATCAGCGTCGTGGCAATCACGTATTCCGCGACGGCCGCCGCATTCGCGCCCGTCGCCGGAAAAACCCGCACACCGCGCTTGCGGCACGCATCGAGCGCGATGTTGTCCAACCCGACGCCAAGCCGCCCGATCACGGACAACGCCGGCGCGCCGTCCAGCAACGCGGCGGTGACCTGGGTGCGATTACGCACGATCAGCGCGTGAGCGTCGGCGAGCTGCGCGCGCAACTGGTCCGGCGCATCGGCCAGCGACGCCTGCGCATGCACGTCGAAATGACGCCGCAACGCCTCCACCACCGAGGCGTCCATGAATTCGCTGACGACGATTTTCTTCCGGTTGTTTTTCAACGTGAGCGCTCCTGTGCGTAGGCGCGCGGCGCGCGCTTGTCGACGCCGTGGGCCGTCTCCGGCGCCGCGTCGTCGCGGGAGCCGGCGCGCGGTCCGGCCAGCACGCTTCGCGCCTGCTGCACGTCGAATGCGCCTTCCCAGCGCGCCACCACGATCGTCGCCACGGCGTTGCCGATCATGTTGACGATCGCGCGAATCTCGTTGAGCACGCGGTCGATGCCGATAATCAAAGTGATGCCCGCGACGGGAATGATGTTGTGCGTCGAAAGCGTGGCGGTAAGCGCGACGAGTGCCGCGCCCGCCACCCCCGCGCCGCCCTTCGACGTGAGCAGAAGAACGGCGAGCAAGCCGAGTTGCTGCAAGAGCGACAGATGCGTATTGGTGGCTTGCGCGATGAAAAGCGACGTCATCGTGAGATAAATGGCGGCGCCGTCCAGGTTGAACGAATAGCCGGTGGGCAGCACGAGCCCCACGATCGAGCGAGGGCAACCCAGGCGTTCGAGCTTCTCCATCAGGCGCGGCAGCACCGACTCGGTCGTCGACGTGCCGAGCACGATCAGCAGTTCTTCGCGCAGATAGTTGAGCAGCGACCAAAGGCTGACGCCCGCCCAGCGGCATATCGTGCCGAGCACCAATACGATAAACAGGATGCTGGTGAGATAGAAGCAGACGATCAGCATGCCTAACTGTTGCAACGTGCCGATGCCGTACTTGCCGACGGTGAACGCCATTGCGCCGAACGCGCCGAGCGGCGCAAGCCGCATGATCATCTCGACGATGCGCATGAGCGCCTCGCCGCTTTGCTCGATCACACGCGAGAGAAAGCGGCTGCGGCGCGACATGATCGACAAGGCCACGCCGAACAGCACCGAGAACAGCAGCACCTGGAGCAGGTTGCCCCGCGCGAACGCGCCGATCACCGAATTCGGCACGATTTCGTCGAGAAAGCTTTGCGACGCCGCCGCATGCGCTTCGCCCACGTAGCGGCCGACGGCTTGCGCATCGAGCGTGGCCGGGTCGATATTGAGCCCTTCCCCCGGATGCAGAACATTGGCCACCACGAGACCGAGCACGAGTGCGAGCGTGGTCATGACTTCGAAATACGCGATCGTTTTGACGCCCACTCGCCCCACATGCTTGAGGTTTTCCATGCGGGCAATACCCAGCGACACGGTGCAGAAAATCACCAGGGTAATGAGCATTTTGATGAGGCGAATGAACGTGTCGCCCAACGGCTTCATTTGCACGCCCAAATGCGGCCAGAAAAAGCCGACGAGAATACCGGCCGCAAGTCCGATCAAGACCTGGGCATAGAGATGTCTGAGCACGCGCAAGATGGTGTCTCCTCCACTCGCTGCTGCTTCGTGAAACAGCGTCGCGCACCGCAACCGAACCGCCGGGTCCGGTTGCGCGGCCGTATCCACTCGGCCTTTTGCGTATCGGCGCGCGCCGCTGCGGCGAAACTACGTTCGCAAAGCCCGCCGCGCCGGCGGACTTTCGAGGGGTCGCTCAAGCCGTCATGCGCTTTCGAACAGACGCGTGAGCACGAATTCGCGATGACCCAGCGTTTCCGCCGCGGTCCAGCGTCCGTTCACGGTGGCGAGCATCGACTCGAGCAGCTTGTCGCCGGCCTGATCGAGATTCTGCTCGCGCTGGAGCAGGCCCGACACGTCCACGTCGATGTGCTCGCTCATCGTGCGCACGGTACGCGGATTCGCGCAAATCTTGATCACCGGCACGATCGGATTGCCGATCACATTGCCCTGCCCCGTCGGGAAGAAATGCACGGCGAACCCGGAAGCCGCGCACAGCGTCACCATTTCCGCCGCGGCCGACGACGAGTCCATGAACCACAAGCCCGAATGCGTCGGTTCCTCTGCCTTGTCGAGCACGCCGTCCACGCGGCACTTCTTGCCGATCTTCTGGATGTTGCCGAGCGCCTTTTCCTCGATCGTGGTGAGGCCGCCGGCGATGTTGCCCTTGGTCGGCTGCGACTCGGAAAGATCGTCGGTTTTCCAGCGGTTGATCATGTCCTGATAGCGGTCGAACATGAACTGGAAGCGCTCGCGCACCTCATCGCTCGCGCAGCGCGCCGCAACGATCTGCTCGCCGCCCGTCAACTCCGACGTCTCGCCGAACACGAGCGTCGTGCCGAGGCCATAAAGCTTGTCGAAGGCATTGCCGACGGTGGGATTCGCCCCGCAGCCCGACGTCGTATCCGACTCGCCGCATTTGGTCGACACCCACAGCTCGGAAATCGGGCACTCCTCGCGCTCCAGCGTGGTCGCCCACTGCACCATCTCCTTCGCGGCCTTGGAGGCGCGCATGATCGTGTCATGGTCGCCGTGCAGTTCGATGCCGAAGCCCATCACCGGCTTGCCGGACTTCGCGATGCCGTCGACCACGCGCTTGGTCCAGCCTTCCTCGATGCCGATCACGATCACGCCCGCGACGTTCGGGTTGCAGCCCGCGCCGATCAACGTGCGGAAATGCAGGTCGAGGTCCGCGCCGAATTGCAGCCGCCCGTAGGGATGCGGCAAGGCCATGGTGCCCTTGATGTTGTGCTCGACCGCTTGCGCGGCGGCATTCGAAAGATCGTCGACGGGAAGGATGATGACGTGGTTGCGCACGCCGACGCGGCCGTTCGTGCGGCGATAGCCGCGGAAGATGGTGTTCTGGTCGATCACGCTCATGGTGTCTCTCTCTGTATGGGAGGAATGCGGCAGGCGGGCTGTCCGCGTTGAAGGCGCGGCTTACCAGCGCTTGGTCTTGATGTTGTGAACGTGAGCGTGCTCGCCGGCCTGAATGGGCGCCACCACCTTGCCGATATCGACGCCGTATTTGTAGACCGTATCGCCCACCGCCATGTCCTTGAGCGCCACCTTGTGACCGATCGGAATGTCCTGTCTCGCCGCGACCGTCACCACTTCGTCTTCGTCCATGATCCACGCATTCAACTGCGTGCCCGCCTTGATGCCCTCCACGACCGCGACGCCAACCGTGTCCTTGCCCTCGTGCAGCACGATGTGAATCGTCCTGCGCGCCGGATCGCCTTGAGGTGCCGTCGAATTCGCCTGTTGTGCTGCTTGAGCTGCCTGGCTCATTTGAGTGTCTCCATTGTGTTCACGAGGTCTGGCACGCGGCCATGGAGCGGATAATAGTCATCACACTCATACATGTCAACCATATCATATATATGTGTTGGATCAGACAGATGGGGTAGAATCGGCAAAACGCTGGAAAGACAAGCCAGGAAGGGAGTACGGCGCAATGAGCACAGTGAAAAACGGCGTGACCCAGGCGAGCGCGGTAACCAACGCGCCTGTCATTGGGGGGACACGGTACAAGGAAGTGAAAAACGGCATCCTTGCCGCGTTGTCGGCGAAGGAATGGAAAGGCGGCGAGGCAATTCCGTCCGAAAAGAAACTCTCCGAACGCTTCGGCGTTTCGATCGGCACGCTGCGCAAGGCCATCGACGAACTCGTCGCCGACAACATCCTCGTGCGGCATCAAGGGCTAGGCACGTTCGTCGCCCAGCACCAGCGCGACCGCTACTTTTTCCGGTTTTTCCGCGTGGTGCGTCAGGATGGGGAGAAGAGTTATCCCACGGTGGCGCACGTGTCGTTTTCGCGGACCAAAGCGTCGCGCGAAGTCGCCGCGGCGCTCGGTATCGAGCCCAACGCGCGCGTGTTTTCGTTCGTCAACCGGCTGGCGCTGCACGGCGAAACGGTCATGATCGACAGCATCACCGTGGCCGAGGAACGCTTCGCGGGGCTGACCGAAGCCGCGTTGCGCGAGCGGCCCAGCACGCTTTACAACTTCTATCAGGACGCGTTCCACATCAACGTGGTCGGCACCGAAGAACGGCTGCGGGTCGTGACGGCGAACGAGACCGACGCGCAGTTGCTCGAAGTGCCGCCGGGTACGCCGCTGCTCGAAGTTCGACGCGTCGCCTATTCGTATCATCAGGAACCCGTCGAGCTTCGCATCTCGCACGTGAACACGGCGCGCTACGAATATGTCGGCCCTTCGGCATCGCACGAAGAACCCATCTGATACCGCCAGGCGCTCATCGCTTTCGCCCGGCAGCCGCCTGAGGCACGCGAAGATACCGGCGCCGGGTCAAAGCGGGGAAAGCCCGACCAGCTTTTCGGAGACGCGCCATAGCTGCTTCGCAACGAGCTCGTCCAACGCTTGCGCCGCGATCCTGGCCGTGACGGGCGGCCCTTTCAGCTCGAAAAGACGGCCAGGACCGTAATAGGCGCCGCCTTTTGCGTCCACGGCCGTTGCCGCGAAAAGCGTGGGCAGCGCGCCATCGGCGGCAGACTGCGCCGCCCACGGTTGAATGAGGCATCGGCTAACTGCTTGCAGCCAGCCGTCGGCGCCCGGCCCATTGGGTATCAGCTCGGTCAGCGCAAAGCCCGGATGGGCCGCGTTGCTGATGAGTTGCAGCCCCGCCGCGGTGGCGCGACGCTGCAATTCCAGCGCGAACATGAGCATGGCGAGCTTGGATTGCGCATAGGCTTTTTGCGGTTTGTAGTTCCGGCTAGCCTGAAGATCGTCGAAGTCGATTCGGCCGGCGCGATGATAAAGACTGCTCAGATTGACCACACGCGGTTCGCGTGCGCCGCGCAGCAGCGGGAACAGCCTGGCCGTCAATGCAAAATGCCCCAGGTAGTTGGTTCCGAACTGCATCTCGAAACCGTCTTCCGTCGTCTGCCGATCGGGAAGATTCATGACGCCGGCATTATTGACCAGAAGGTCGATTCTGGGGCGATGCGCCAGCATGCGCGCGGCGAACTGCTCGACGGAATGCAGGCTCGCAAGATCGAGCGCTTCGAAAGCTATTCGCGCGCGAGGCACAGCGCGCCGGATCTTTTCCACGGACGCGTTTCCTTTGGCGGCGTTGCGCCCTGCCAGAACCACGTCGGCGCCTGCCCGCGCGAGCGCGAGCGCGGTTTCGTATCCCAAACCGCCCGTTCCTGTCACGACCGCCAACCGATCTTCCTGCGAAGGGATATCCGCCAATGACCAACCCATCTCGTTTGCTCCCGATAAACGATCCACGCCGCGCATGCAGTCGCGCCCTGCACGGCATGCACGACGTGCGCGACCCGGAAAACCATAATATTGCACTGTAGTGCAATTTTGCAAGCGTGGCATAATTCTCGCGGGAGCGATTTCCAGACATGTCAGAACAACAGCAAGAGGGTCTGCGGGCGCGCAAGCGGCGGCAAACGCAGCAACGGATCGTTGCGGCGGCGCTGTCGCTGTTTCTGGAGCGCGGATACGAAGCCACTACGATTGATGCCATCGCGGACGCGGCGGAAATCGCACGACGAACTTTTTTCCATTATTTCGATGGCAAGGAAGCCATCATCGTCGCCCTGCAAGGCGACGCGGAGGACGCGTTCCGGCTTGCCCTGGCGAAAGTGCCGAAGCGTTGGCGGCCGCTTCGCGCGATACACGCGGCATTGCGCGGCATGATCGCGAGTTATGAAAGCGAGCAGGCCATTGCGATCGATCGCTTCATGAGATCGACGGAATTGTTGCGGGCTTTGAAGCAGGCGAGCTATGAGCGAAACGAACGCGAGCTTCTGGCTGCGCTGCGGGAGCGATGGCCCGAAGCGGACGACGAGCCGGGATTGCGCGCCGCGGCCATGATTGGTATCGGTGCGATTCGTCTGGCTTCCGATCAATGGAGCGCGGAGCAGGCGCGCCGTCCGCTGGAGCAATACCTGGACGAGCAATTCGCCGCGATTCGCCGCCAAGTCTCGGCTTGAGAAAGCGGCGCATACGGGCAACGATTTCGCCGCTTCGGGTATCGGCTATTTCCGCCCGGGTTCGTGACAGTTCTCACGGGCTGCCGTCGCCGAAGCTTCGACATTCGGCCGCTGGCCGCCACGTCGTTGTCCCGCTTTCTCGGCCAGCGCGAGATAGGCATCCGCGATCCGGCGAAGATCCTCCTCCGAAGCATCCTCGATCCCAATCAGCGTGTTGCTCGCCGAGTGGTTCGCCGCGAGAAGTTCGTTGAGCTTCAGATGCACCGCCACGCTGTCCTTGTTCTGACTCTGCTGGATCAGAAACACCATAAGAAACGTGATGATGGTGGTCCCGGTATTGATAACGAGCTGCCATCCGTCCGAGTAATGGAACACCGGCCCGGTCACGATCCAGAGCACCACGCAGCCAACGGCAACCGCGAAGGCGAGCGGCGACCCCGCCCATCTCGTCACCGCTGCGGCGAGCGAATCGAAAAGCCGGCTTGCGGGATTGCCGCGCGCATAGGCCGGGCTGCTCGAATCCGGCACGCTGCCGAGCGGAGCTGCCGCGGAGTGTTGATGAGATGAGTCGTCCATGGCTTTCCCCTGTGGTTCACGCAAGCCTCTAGCAAGCCCCGTTCCAGGCATGTGCGCCGGCTTTCCTCCGGTCATCCTCGCGCGTCATCGGATTTCCACGAAGCGGCTTGGCTTTGGCGGTACACACGAATCTCTGAAGATCATGGCCCCGGCTTCGGCCGCTTCGCTTGCCGGCCTCGCACCGGACGCAATTCAGGCCATGCGGTCATGGCGATAGCGATCGTCTTGTGCAATTCCTCGGTCGGAACCCCGCTGCTTGCCTGAACCGAAATGCCCTGCGATACGGTAAGAAAATATCGCGCCAGTGCGGCGACATCGGCGTCGGGCGGCAATTCGCCTTGCTCGCGGGCGCGCTCCAGGCATTTGCGGATCATTTCCCGTCCCGATTCCCGGACCTTGCACAACACGCCGATCACCTCCCGGGAATCCTCGCTCCCGGCCAGCGCGCCTTGAACGAGCAGGCAACCTTTCGGCGTATCGGCCCTGCTCTGGAACGTCGCCAAGGCACGAAGAAACGCCTCGATGCCTTCGCGCGCGGACGGCAGCATCAACGAAGGCGCGGCAAACGCGCCGAGCCGCTCGCGGTAACGGTCAAGCGCCTTTAAGAACAACTGCTCCTTGCCGCCGAACGCCGCATAAAGACTGGGCTTGTTGACGCCGACTGCCTCCGTGAGATCGGTCAACGAGGTTCCCTCGTACCCCTTGGCCCAGAAAATCTCCAGGGCCTGATCGAGCGCCTTGTCCACGTCGAATTCCCTCGGCCTGCCCATTGCCATCGTCTACTCGCAAAAAGATTTTTACCGATTGGTATGTTAAGCCGTTGACACGATGCAGTCC
This sequence comes from Paraburkholderia sp. J41, assembly GCF_905220235.1. Classification (NCBI taxonomy): domain Bacteria; kingdom Pseudomonadati; phylum Pseudomonadota; class Betaproteobacteria; order Burkholderiales; family Burkholderiaceae; genus Paraburkholderia; species Paraburkholderia sp. J41. The sequence goes on from NZ_CAJMZE010000007.1 coordinate 151,880, forward strand.
ATCGTCACATACTTACCGCTCGGTACACAAAAGGAACGAAGCGGGCGTCGGTCCGGCGGTCTCGGTGATCAAGGCGGGGTCCGTATTCGAGCCGCCGCGTTGTTCCGTTTCGCCGACGAAAATCCTGGCCCGCCGACATGAACGGCGAGTCTCAACCGTGGAGCGCGCCGATCGAAGCTGGACAACCCGGTCGGCGATTTCGCATCAATTTCGCATCACACAGTTCACTATCGTAAGGAGTACGTTCTATGCGTTACACGCTTTTTGGCGAGCATACGGGTCTGCGGGTTTCGAATCTGGTTCTCGGAGCAGGAAACTTCGGCACCCGCTGGGGGCACGGCGCCGAGCCGGAGGAATCCCGCCGCATTTTCGAGGCGTACGCCGCGGCAGGCGGCAACTTCATCGACACGGCCAATGGCTATCAGTTCGGTCAGTCCGAGGAGATCCTCGGCGAACTGCTCGCGGGCCGGCGAGACGATTTCGTGCTGGCGTCGAAGTTCACGTTCAGAGCCACGCCGCAGGACGGCATTCTCGTCACGGGCAACAGCCGAAAGGCGATGATTGCCTCGGTCGAGGCGAGCCTCAAGCGGCTTCGCACGGATCGCATCGACCTGCTGTGGGCGCACATGTCGGACGGCGTTACGCCGCTCGAAGAACTTGTGCGCGGATTCGACGACCTTGTTCGCGCGGGCAAGATTCTCTACGCCGGCCTCTCCGATTTTCCCGCGTGGCGCGTGGCGCGCGCAGCGACGATTGCCGAATTGCGCGGCACGGTCCCCATTGCCGGTCTACAGGTCGAACACAGTCTCGTCGAGCGCAGCACGGAGCACGAGCTGCTTCCGGCGGGGCGCGCCTTGGGGCTCGGCATCGTCGCCTGGTCGCCGTTGGGCGGCGGCATGCTGACCGGCAAATACCGCAATGGAGAAACCGGTAGACGCGAAGGCTTCGGCGGCAATGTGTTCCAGGCTGAAAATTCGCCTCAACGCTCCGCGATCCTCGACACGCTCATCGCCGTTGCCAACGAAGCGGGCGTGACGCCGGGTGAGATCGCCATCGCCTGGGTTGCGGCGAAAGGCCCGCTCCCCATCATCGGGCCGCGCACGCTGGCACAGCTCGAAAGCAATCTCGCAGCCGCGAAGGTCGCGCTTTCGGCCGACCAGATCGCAAAGCTCGACACGGTGAGCGCGATTGCGCCCATCTTCCCCTATACGGTGATCGACGCGCCCGGCACCCGTCAGGGCTACACCGGGGGCAAGGCCGACGAGTTCGATATGCCGGCAAAGCCTGTTGCCTGAGGTGCGCATCAACGGGAATTCATAAACCAACGTCGATGGCGTCGCGTGGCCGGCAGGTCATTGCGCCGGCGTTTCCTGAGATCCCGGCTCCGTCGTCCCGCCGCGCGGCACGGCGGAACTGCCGTCACGGTGCGGCCTGCGCGGCTCGGAGCGCGCGTGTCTGCCATGCCGCGCGGGATCGGGATACAGCGTGTCGAGAAACGATCGGCCCTTCTCCGTGAGGTGCGCTCGCCGCCGGCCCGCGTTGTTGTGTTCCAGCATGACCAACTGGCGCTCGAGCAGCGCGTCGAGTTCGGCGCGATTCATGTCGATCTGGTCGGGCGACTGACGAACCAGCATCAACGTTGCGAATTCATGTGGGCTGAGCATTGCCTTCTCCTGTGCCGGAGAAGAAGCGCCGCGAGTCCGGCTCGCTGCGCTTCTTCTCTTCCCGGCGCGCGCGTTATTCCGCCTTCACCTGGATGCGGCGCGGCTTCGCCTCGTCGCGGCGCGGAATGCTGAGCTTGAGCACGCCGTCGCGCAGTTGCGCGTCGATGCGTGAGGCGTCGAAATCCGGGCTAAGCGTGAAGACGCGCCAGAAGTGCGGATGGCGCACCTCGCCGTGTTGCAGACGCAGCCCGGACGGCGTTGGGATCACGGCTTCCGCCTCGATGCTCAGACTGCCGTCCTGCACGCGCACGTCGAGCTTCTCGCGCGGCACGCCCGGCAGATCGGCATAGAGCGTGATGCCGCGGTTGTCCTCGAATACGTCCACGGCGGGCGCGATGCGGGCGATCTGCTTCGCGGCCTTGTCGCGCTCGCGGTTGACGAGTCCGGTTTGCGCCTGACGGGTTGCCAGTTCGGTGCTGTCGTTCATGATGTCCTCCGTGATTCGCATGTTTGATCCGTTGGCTTATTGCACGGTGATGGCGCGCGGCTTCGACGCCTCCGAACGTCCGATGCTGATCGTCAGACAGCCGTTCGCATAGCGGGCGTCAACCTTGTCGGGGTCGGCATGCTGCGGCAGCTCGACCACCCGGCGGAACGCGCCCATGAAGCGCTCGCTGGCATAGACGCGCACACCGTCCGCGGCCTCCGGCGCGTCAGGCTTGCGCTCGCCGCTGATCGTCAGCACCCCCTTGTCGATGGAGACGTCGATGGACGCCGGATCGAGCCCCGGCGCGAACGCGACGATTTCGACGCTGTCGTCGGTACTGCCGATATTCACGGGAGGAAAGATTTCGCTGCGCGTGGCGCGCAGGCTCGCGGGAAAGCCCGCGAAGAGGCTGCTCATCTGCTGTTGCAGGCGGTCGAATTCGCCCAGCAGATCGGTGCGGAAAAGAAGATCGCTCATGACTGGCTCCTTGAAATCGGGGCCTCTCACGAAGCTTCGAACCGGACCACGCGCTCCAGTCCGTCTGCCCGTGGGAAACCCATGACAAACAAATCGAAACACGCAGCGCTTATCGCGACTGCCTGAGCGATGCTAAAAATAGCGCAAGAAATAAAAATTTCAAGAGGCGCCGCCACGGCCGCCGGCTCGCCTCGCCGGCGCTTTCGTTCCGGCGCGCAGGCCGGTGGCGCCCGCTATCTCGCGTCTCGGCGCGGTTCATTGCGGCTTGGCTTGGGCAGATTGGGCAGATTGGGCGGCGCGCAGAAACAATCCGTTACAACCCGGTCTTTTCGCGACTCTTGAAGCGCCGCCGGGCACCTCTATTTCGCTAACCGTCGGACACAGCGCGGCTATCGAGGCGGCGGTTCGCCGATGCCCGCATCGCGATTGCGCTGTGATCTTCCGGCGAAAAAATCGTGAACAGCCAGGTCGTCGCGGCCCGAACGACGCGCGAAAGCGCGTCCAGGCGCGCGGTGCGATACGTGAAGAAAAACGTGAAGAAAAACGATGACGCCGCAAGCACTTCGGCGGCGCGGCGTTTTCATGCGGTTTTCATGCGGTTTTCATGCGGTTTTCATGCGCGCATCGGCCGACAGCCGCGACCGGGCACCCGACCGGATTACCGGATTACCGGATTATCGGAGACCGAGATGAAACTCGAACTTTGCATCGACTCGAAGCCGCTCGACATGGAGATCGACGACGTCGTGGCGGGATTGCTGGCCGCTCGCCTCAACCTTCCGGCGAGCGCCGACGCGAACGATGCGCTCGCCCGCTACCTCAGCGAAAAGGGCGCGCCCTGGATACTCGACGAGAATCACATGCGCAGGCGCATTCTTCGCCGGCTGATTCTGGACATTGCCGACCCCGCGCTGGTCATCCGTCATCTGATGGACGACGAATGACCGATCCGGCCTGCCGCGGGTTTCCGTGCGCAACCGTCCCGCGCGGAAAGCGGCAAAACCGGAATCGTCCGAACCGGATTCAAGCGCTACGGGCAAGCGCTACGGGCGCCCTGGCTTACTGGCCCTTGGTGTCGCTGCTGGCATCGGCGCCCGGCGTGTTCGTCGTGTCGTTCATCGGCTTGGTCGCGTGCGACTTGGCGTGCGAGCGATGCATGGACTTGTGCGTCGTCGTGGCCGCGCCGGACGGGTTTTGATTGATGGCCTGGTTGACCGAGGCATTGCCGGTTTGCCCGTCGGTGCCGGTCGCGCCGGGGCCCGTTCCCGCGCTGCTGCCGCCGCCCGCCCCTTGTGCCAGCGCGGCGCCGGACACCGCGAACGAAAGCATGGCGAGAGCCGAGATCAAGTGTTGACGAGGTTTCATTGCTGTATTCCTTCCATCGAAGTGGGATAGGCGCAGACGAAGCTGCGAAAAGTCAGGGCGTGAAATCCGCCTGAGACAACGCACTGAGCATTTCGCATGCCCTCAACGCCGCCGCTGAAAGGCAAACGAAAAACCGTGGCGCGGCGGGGAAGCTCGAGGCGAGCCACTGAAAATTGACGCAGATCAACTATTGCGGCCTGCCATGGCCGCGTGCAGTGTCCGCGCGCGTCCTACACACCGACGAAATTCCCTACATATCAAGCGGTCATTCTTGATCGAAGTCAATGCTGGCGAGCGTTGGCGCGGACTAAGATGCCGATGCCTTTGCGCAGGCGGTTATTCGTCGCTGCTGGGATCGCCGAGATCGCTGGGATCGTCACCGCCGGATTGCCGGACGCGTGACGCTCATCTCGGCGGCGGCGCCGCATAGGCGATCGGTCGAACCGAGATTCGGCCGACGGGAATCCAACCGTGGCGGCACGACTCGCCAGGACAGGCGCATCGCCAGCGAGCCCGCGCGAGGCGTCGCTCGCCTGCGCGTCCACGCCGCCCAACCACGTGGACGGGCTTCAACCATGCATCCATGCACCACGGTGACGGCCGCTGCGCCGGCGCGCCGGCGCCACGGCAGAGCGCCGGTCATTGCCTCCGCCCCATTCGCGTCGCTCCATGCAGGCTGCGCGCCGTGCGGCGGCGAAAAGGCCCGCCCATGATCCGCGCCATCACCGACCGCTTCCCCATGCGCGCGCTGTTCGTCACCGACGAACTCGCCGACGACACCTCCGCCGGCCGCGCCTCGCGCACGCTCGACGAGGATCTTGGCAGCCGCCAGATCGAGGTCGTCCGTTCGCATTGCGCCGACGACGCCCGCGCGGTTCTCGCCTCCGACGCCTCCATCCAATGCCTGCTGCTCGACTGGGATCTGCACGACGACCCCGGCCACGCCGGCGCCACGCGCGTGCTCGACGAGGCGCGCCTGCGCAACGCGCAGCTTCCCGTGTTCCTGCTCGCGAGCCGTCACGCGGCTTCCGCCATTCCGGCCGCGGCGATGGAGCAGGTCGACGACTTCATCTGGCTGCACGAGGATTCGCCCGACTTCATCGGCGGGCGCATTCTCGCCGCGATCCGCCGCTACCGCGAGCGCGTGTTGCCGCCGATGTTCCGCGCGCTCGTCGAGTTCTCGCAGGTCTACGAGTATTCGTGGCACACGCCCGGTCACACCGGCGGCACGGCGTTCCTCAAATCGCCGGTCGGGCGCGCGTTTTTCAGCTTCTTCGGCGAGGAACTGTTTCGCTCCGACCTGTCGATCTCGGTGGGCGAGCTGGGTTCGCTGCTCGATCATTCCGGCCCGATCGGCGAGGCCGAGCGTCATGCGGCCCGCGTGTTCGGCGCGCATCGCACGTACTTCGTGACCAATGGCTCGTCGACGTCGAATCGCGTGATCCTCATGGCGAGCGTCACGCGTGGCCAGGTCGCGCTGTGCGACCGCAACTGCCACAAATCCGTCGAGCACGCGATGACGCTCAGCGGCGCGATCCCGACGTATCTGCTGCCCACGCGCAACCGCTACGGCATCATCGGCCCGATCCCGCCCGCGCGGCTCGCGGCCGCCGCGCTCGAAGCGGCCATCGCGGCCAACCCGCTCGTGCGCGACGGCGTCGACCCGAAACCGGTGCATGCGATCGTCACCAACTCGACCTACGACGGCCTGTGCTACGACGTCGCGCGCGTGGAGACGCTACTCGGCGAAAGCGTGGACCGGCTGCATTTCGACGAAGCCTGGTACGGCTACGCGCGCTTCAATCCGCTCTATGCGCGCCGCTTCGCGATGCACGGCGAGCCGCGCGAATACGATGCTTCGCGGCCCACGGTGTTTTCGACGCAATCCACGCACAAGCTGCTCGCCGCACTCTCGCAGGCGTCGATGATCCATGTGCGCGACGGGCGCCAGCCGATTCCGCACGAACGCTTCAACGAGGCGTTCATGATGCACGCCTCGACTTCGCCGCAATACGCGATCATCGCGTCGAACGACGTGAGCGCGGCCATGATGGACGGCCCGGGCGGCCGCGCGTTGACTTCGGAGTCGCTACACGAGGCCATCGCGTTCCGGCAGATGATGTCGCGCCTGCATGCCGAATTCGCCGCGCGCGGCGAGTGGTTCTTCGAAGCCTGGCAGCCCGAAACGATTCGCGACGCGCAAGCGGGCGCGCTGCCGTTCCACCTCGCGAGCGCGGAACGCCTCGCCAGCGATCCGTCGTGCTGGACGCTGGAACCCGGCGACGCCTGGCACGGCTTCGACGCGCTCGAACCCGGCTACTGCCTGCTCGATCCGGTCAAGGTGTCGATCGTCACGCCGGGCGTGCGGGTCTCGGGGGATCTCGCCGAAACCGGCATTCCCGCCTCCGTCGTCACGAGCTATCTGGACGCGCGCGGGATCGTCGCCGAAAAGACCGCCGATTTCACGATCCTGTTCCTGTTTTCCCTCGGCGTGACGAAAGGCAAGTGGGGCACGCTCGTCAACGCGCTGCTCGAATTCCGCCGCGACTACGAGAGCAACGCGCCGCTCGACCTGGCGATCCCCGCGCTCGCGAGCGCGCATCCGGCGCGTTATGCCGGTCTCGGCCTGCGCGACCTGGCCGCGTCGATGTTCGACACGATGCGCGAATTGCACTCGACGGAGCGGCTCGCGAAGGCGTTTTCCGTGCTGCCCTCGCCCGACCTCAGCCCCGCGCAAGCCTATGAATCGCTCGTGAAAGGCCGCGTGGAAACCGTCGCGCTCGACGCGCTCGCGGGGCGCACGCTCGCCACGGGCGTCGTGCCCTATCCGCCCGGCATTCCGCTCCTGATGCCCGGCGAAAACGCGGGCGCGGCAAACGGCCCCGCGCTCGCGTACCTCAAGGCGCTCGAAACGTTCGATCGCGCGTTTCCGGGCTTCGCCCACGACATTCACGGCGTGGAAGTCGTGGACGGCACCTATCGCCTGAGCGTACTGACCGCTGCGCCCTCTCGTCCGCGCTGACCACGCCCGCCGCCTTTTTCTCGCATGCGCTATTGCCGGCCGCTCGCGCCACGCCGCCGGCCCCACCTTCCCGGAGAACGACAATGAATCAACCGACAGCGGAAAAAACCGGCCTCGCCACGCCTGCGCAGCCACCCAGGCCCGTCGGCAAGGGCGGCGGCCCTGACACGCGCAAGCTGGGCGTGGTGCTGTTGAGCGGCATCGTGGTCGGCTCGATGATCGGCGGCGGCGCCTTCAACCTGCCGCAGAACATGGCCGCCGGCGCGGGGCTCGGCGCGATCGCCATCGCGTGGGTCGTCACGCTCGTGGGCATGTTCTTTCTCGCCAACTCGTTTCGCACGCTCGCCGACCAGCGGCCCGACCTGACCGCCGGCATCTATTCGTATGCGCGCGAAGGCTTCGGCAAGTTCGCCGGATTCGAAATGGCGTGGGGCTACTGGCTCAGCTCCGCGTTCGGCAACGTCGCGTTCGCCGTGCTCATCATGCAGACGCTCGGTTACTTCTTCCCGGCGCTCGACGGCAAGAACTGGCAGTCGATCGTGGGCGGATCGCTGCTCATCTGGGTCATGCACTTCATGGTGCTTTCGGGCGTGAAACGCACCGCCATCCTCAATTCGATGGCGAGCGTCGTGAACATCGTCACGCTCTCGATCGCCATTGTCGTGATCGCGATGTTCTTCCAGAAAGGGCAATTCTCGTTCGACGTGTGGGGCCAGCAGCAGCACCTCGGCGGCACGCTCGCGCAGGTCAAGAGCACGATGATGGTGACGCTCTGGGTGTTCATCGGCATCGAAGGCGCCGTGGTCGTTTCCGACCGCGCGCGCGATCAGCACCAGGTCGGCACCGCCACGTTCATCGGCCTCGCGGTGTGTACGACGCTGTACTTCCTGCTCTCCGCGCTGCCCTTCAGCGTCATGCCGCAAAAGACGCTCGCGGGCTTGCAGAATCCTTCGTCGGCTTACGTGCTGCAACAACTCGTCGGGCATTGGGGCGCGATTTTCGTGGTCGTCGCGCTGCTGTTCTCGGTGTTGAGCTGCTGGCTCGCCTGGACCGTGCTGGTTGCGGAACTGCCGTATGCCGCCGCGAAGGACAACATCTTTCCGCGCGTGCTCTCGCACGAAAACCGCCACCACGCCGCCGCGCCTTCGCTGTGGCTGTCGAGCGCGGTCATGCAGGCCATGATGTTCGTGGTGCTGTTCGCGCACGATGCGTGGATGTGGCTCATCAGCGTGGCGGGCGTGATGATCTTGCCGCCTTACCTCGCGAGCACCGGCTTTCTCTGGAAGTGCGCGACGCAAAAGGGTTTTCAGGTGCACGCGGGCGAAGGCAAGCGCGCGTCGCTCTGGACCGGCGTGCTGGGCACCGTCTATTCGGCGTGGCTGCTCTATGCCGCCGGGCCGACCTATCTGCTGATGTCGACGATTTTCTTCGTGATCGGCATTCCCGTGTTCTGGTACGCGCAGCGCGAAAAAGACCCTCACGCGCTGGTATTCACCGCGCGCGAGCGCGTCGCCGTGATCGTGCTCGTGCTCGCCGCCGTGGTCGCGCTCGTGCTGTTCGCCAAAGGCATCGTTTCCATCGGCTGATTTCGTTCGGCATCCTGAACAGGTGAATCTCATGTCATACGACCGGTTGTTCGGTTTTCTGTTCTGCTGCGCCGCGCCGCAGCCGCGCACGTTCCCGCAGTCGCGCGTGGGCCGCATCGTCGACGAGCTTTCGCGCCAAGGCTACGATGTCGCGCAAATGGCAACCACGGCCGACGCCGCATCGGCCGTGCGCAGCGACGCCGCGACCGGTTGCATCGTCGTCGAATGGTCGTCGGCCGAGCCCGAGAACGAAGTGGAAGCCTTCGTGCAGTTCGTTCGCGACCGCGGACTGGAGATGCCGATCTTCATTCTGGCCGAGCGCCATTTGCTTGAGGAGATTCCGGTACGCGTGCTGCGTCTCGTCACCGGTTATGTGTTCGTCGAAGAGGACACGCCGGAGTTCGTCGCACGCAACCTCATCGGTCATTTGCATGCCTATGCCGAATCGCTCAAGACGCCGTTCTTCGGCGCCATGGTCGACTATGCGGGCGAGGCCAACCAGATGTGGACCTGCCCCGGCCACAACGGCGGCGTGTTCTATCAGAAAAGCCCGGTCGGGCGCGCGTTCGTCAAGCATCTGGGCGAAGCGGTGTTTCGCAACGATCTCGACAACTCGGTGGTCGGGCTGGGCGATCTGCTCGTGCATGAAGGCCCGGCGCTTGCCGCGCAGAAAGCGGCCGCGCGCATCTTCGGCGCGGAGCGCACCTACTTCGTGCTCAACGGCACGTCGACTTCGAACAAGATTGCCTTGAGCGCGCTCGTCGCGCCCGGCGACCTCGTGCTGTTCGACCGCAACAACCACAAGGCCGCGCACCACGGCGCGCTGCTGCTGGCCGGCGGCATTCCGGTCTACTTGCCGACCACGCGCAACGCGCACGGCCTGATCGGCCCGATCGACTTCGCCGCGCTCGACGAAACCGCGATTCGCGACGCGATCCGCCGCCACCCGCTTGTGAACGACGCCGATGCGGCCACGCGCGCACGACCGTTTCGCGTGGCCGTGATCGAGCAATGCACCTACGACGGCACGATCTACGACGCGCAACTGATCGTCGAAAAGTTGGGGCCGCTTTGCGATTACATCGTGTTCGACGAAGCGTGGGCGGGCTTCATGAAGTTTCATCCGTTGTTTCGCGGACGCTTCGCGATGGGCGTGCGCGGGCTCGACGCAAACGCGCCCGGCATCATCGCGACGCAATCGACGCACAAACAGCTCGCGGGTTTTTCGCAAGCCTCGCAAATCCACATCAAGGATGCGCACCTGAACGGCCAGCGCCGCCAGGTCAGTCACTGGCGCTTCAACGAGATGTTCATGCAGCACTCGTCGACGTCGCCGTTCTATCCGCTGTTCGCTTCGCTCGACGTGGGCGCGCAGATGATGCGCGGGCGTCAGGGCGAAGTGCTGTGGGACGACACGATCCGGCTGGGTATCGAACTGCGCAAGAAAATTCGCGCGCTGCGCGACGAATACGCGGCCACGCAAAGCGACCCGGCGCGACGCTGGTTCTTCGATCCGTTCGTACCCGAGTTCGTGCCGGAATTCGAAATGCTGCGCACGACCGGCGCTTCGCAACGCTGGGAAGACCTGTCGACCGACGAACTGGCCTCCAACCCGCGCTGCTGGGAACTCGCGCCAAACGAAGCGTGGCACGGCTTCGGTGCGCTCGCGCCCGGCTACGCGATGACCGATCCCAACAAGCTCACGCTGCTCACGCCCGGCTTCGACCGCGCGAGCGGCCGCTACGCGCAGCACGGCATTCCCGCTCCGATCCTCGCCGAATTCCTGCGCGGCCAGCGCATCGTGCCCGAAAAGAACGACCTCAACAGCATTCTCTTTCTCCTCACGCCGGGCCTCGAATCGTCGAAGGCCGGCACGCTGCTCTCCGCGCTCGTGCGCTTCAAGCAACTGCACGACGACAACGCGCCGCTCGACGACGCGATGCCGGAGTTCGCCGCCGCGCACCGCGAGCGTTATGCGGGCATGGGCTTGCGCGATCTATGCGCGCAGATGCACGCGTTCTATCGCGAGTGCGACGTGAGCCGGCTCCAGCGCGAGCAATTCCGCGCCGAGCACTTCCCGCAGCCCGCCATGACGCCGCAGGACGCCATGCACGCGCTCGTGCGCAACGACGTGGAGCTGCTGCCCATCGACCGCATCTCGGGCCGCATCGCCGCGACGCTTGCACTCGTGTATCCGCCCGGCATCGGCGTGGTGGTTCCCGGCGAGCGCTACGACGCGCACGCGCAACCGATGCTCGATTATTTCCGCGTGATCGAGGAAGGCGGCAATCGCTTTCCGGGCTTCGAAAACGAAATCCAGGGCCTCTACCGCCGGACCGGCGACGACGGGCGCACGCGGCTCCATACCTACGTCGTCGCCGAATAACTTCGTTCAGGAGAACTTGCCATGTCTTTTGGCGTTCATTCGGAAGCGGGCAAACTGCGCACCGTGATGGTCTGCGCGCCCGGCCTCGCGCACCGCCGGCTCACCCCCGCGAATTGCGGCGCGCTGCTGTTCGACGACGTGATCTGGGTCGACAAGGCCATCGAGGATCATCATGCCTTCGTGCGCGTGCTGCGCGAGCACGACGTGGAAGTACTCGAATTCCAGCATCTGCTCGCCGAGGTCTGTCTCGACACGACCGCGCGCGACTGGATTCTCGACCGCCGCATTTCCGAGGAGGAAGTCGGCACCGGCATGTTGCGGGAATTGCGGCTGTGGCTGGAGTCGTTGCCCGCGCAACGGCTTGCCGATGCGCTGATCGGCGGCGTGGCGAAATCGGAATTGCCGTTCGACGCGCGCGGCCTGTTCGGCGGCTATCTCGAACAATCGGACTTCGTGATTCCGCCGCTCGTCAACCTCATCTTCCAGCGCGACCCGAGCGCGTGGATCTATGGCGGCGTCACGCTGCACCCGATGTTCTGGCCCGCGCGCCGCAAGGAAACGCTGCTGCTCGCGGCCGTCTACGCGTTCCATCCGCGCTTTGCCGGCAAGGTGCGCACCTGGTGGGGCAACCCGGACCAGGATCACGGCACGCAAACGCTCGAAGGCGGCGACGTGATGCCGATCGGCAACGGCGTCGTGCTGATCGGCATGGGCGAGCGTTCGAGCCCGCAGGCGGTCACCCAGGTCGCGCGCGCGCTGTTCGCGGGCCACGGCGCGAGGCGCGTGATCGCCTGCCAGATGCCGAAGTCGCGCGCGAACATGCATCTGGACACGGTGTTCTCGTTTCTCGATGTGGATTTCGTGAGCATCTATCCCGACATCGCCGACGAGATCCGCTGCACGAGCCTCTACCCCGGCGACGAACTCGGCCAGATCCGCTACGAACGCCACGGCGGCAAGTTTCTCCACGTCGTGGCCAACGCGCTCGGCGTGGGATCGCTGCGCGTGCTGACCACGGGCGGCGACCGCTACGAGAGCGAGCGCGAGCAGTGGGACGACGGCAACAACGTGCTGGCGCTCGACCGGCGCGTGGTGCTTGCCTACGACCGCAACGCCTACACGAACCGCAAGATGCGCCAGGCCGGAGTCGAAGTGATCGAGATTCCGGGCGGCGAACTCGGGCGCGGACGCGGCGGCAGTCATTGCCTCAGTTGCCCTGTCGCGCGCGATCCCATCGTCCTCTGAACCGCGCCACCCGCGGCCTTTATCCACGAGACATTGCATCATGTTCAACGTACACAATCGCAGCTACCTCACGCTGATCGACTATACGCCGCGCCAGATTCGCTATCTGCTCGATCTTTCCCGCGACCTCAAGCGCGCGCGCTACGCGGGCACCGAGGTGCCGCGCCTCACGGGCAAGAACATCGCGCTCATCTTCGAAAAGACTTCCACGCGCACGCGTTGCGCGTTCGAAGTGGCCGCGCACGACCAGGGCGCGCACGTCACCTATATCGACCCGGCGGGTTCGCAGATCGGCCACAAGGAGTCGATGAAAGACACGGCGCGCGTGCTCGGGCGCATGTACGACGCGATCGAATATCGCGGCTACGGCCAGGCGGTGGTGGAGGAACTGGCGAAGTACGCGGGCGTTCCCGTCTACAACGGCCTCACCGACGAATTTCATCCGACGCAAATGCTCGCCGACGTTCTGACCATGAGCGAACACAGCGACAAGCCGCTTCACGAAATCGCGTACTGCTATATCGGCGATGCGCGCAACAACACGGGCAATTCGCTGCTCACGGTGGGCGCGAAGCTCGGCATGGACGTGCGCCTGTGCGCGCCGCGCAATCTGTGGCCGCACGACGAACTGATCGCGCAATGCCGCGAGATCGCCGCGAAAACGGGCGCGCGCCTCACGCTGACCGATCAACCCGGGGAAGCGGTCAAGGGCGCCGATTTCATCTATACCGACGTCTGGGTGTCGATGGGCGAGCCGCCGGAAAAATGGGGCGAACGCATCCAGGCGCTGCTGCCCTATCAGGTCAACGCGGCGCTGCTGGCCAAAACGGGGAATCCGCGCACGAAGTTCATGCACTGCCTGCCCGCGTTGCACGATTCGCATACGGAAGTCGGCAAGCAGATCGCCGATCAATACGGGCTGGCCGACGGCGTGGAAGTCACCGACGACGTGTTCGAGTCGGAGGCGTCCATCGTGTTCGAGCAGGCCGAAAACCGCCTGCATACCATCAAGGCGGTGCTGGTCGCCACGCTCGCGCTCTGAGGGAACTCGCATGCGCATCGTGATCGCCCTCGGGGGCAATGCATTACTGCGGCGCGGCGAGCCGATGACGCCCGCCGCGCAGCGCCGCAACGTGCGCGACGCGGCCGCGCAACTCGCTTCGGTCGCGCCGGGCAACGAACTCGTGATCGTGCACGGCAACGGTCCGCAGGTGGGACTGCTCGCGGCGCTTTCGCAGAACACGCCGCCCGCGCAACGGTTTTCGCTGGACGTGCTCGATGCGCAAACCGAAGGCATGATCGGCTATCTGATCGAGCTGGAGTTGCGCAATCGTCTGGGCGACGCCCGCGCGTGCGCGACGCTGCTGACGATGGTGGAAGTGAACGCCGCCGACCCGGCATTCGCGCGCCCCGACAAGCCGGTTGGCGCGATACTGACGCATGACGAGGCAAACGCCGCCGCGCGCGCGAACGGCTGGCGCATCGCCGCCGACGGCAATGGCTTTCGGCGCGTCGTGCCGAGCCCCGCGCCGCAGCGCTTTCTTCAGATCGACGCGGTGCAGGCGTTGCTCGCGCGCGGCACAGTCGTGATTTGCGCGGGCGGCGGCGGCATTCCGGTGGTTCGAACGCAAAGCGGGCAGCATGACGGAGTGGAAGCCGTCGTCGACAAGGATCGCAGCGCGGCGCTGCTCGCCCATGAGATCGCGGCGGACCTGTTCGTGATCGCCACCGACGTGGACGGCGTTTATCTCGACTGGGGCACGGCACGCGCGCGACGCGTGCGGCAAGCGCATCCGGACGCGCTCGCGGCCTACGGTTTCGCCGCCGGCTCCATGGGTCCGAAGGTCGAGGCCGCCAGCGAATTCGCACGCCGCTCGGGGCGGCGCGCGACAATCGGCGCGCTTTCGGACATTGCGCGCCTCGTGCAGGACACGGCGGGAACGTCGGTGCTAACGAGCGAAACCGGAGCGGAACCGGTATCGTGAACGACACAATTCACGCGGACGACGCGCCGCCATCGTGCCAGCAAGGAAACAGGCAGTCATGAACAGGTTCGACAACGAAGTCGCGAAGCCGGAGCAAGAGAGCACGCCAGTGGAGCCGCCGCTTCGCTACCGGCCGTCCATCTACGCGGCGCCGTTTCAGAAAGGCGGCGACGGCACGGCAATCGAGTTGCTCTCCGTTGCCGAGCAAGATGCGCTCATGGCAATCTCGCAGCTCGTGAGCGTACGGCGCAACGCGCTGATGTATGCGGAAGGCGGCGAGGCGCGATTCGTCTACAACGTCATCAGCGGCGTCGCCAAAACGTTCCAGTCGCAGCCGAACGGCGACCGCCGCATCACGGCATTCCTTTTTCCGCGCGACCTGCTCGGCTTGAGCGTCGACGGCCGCTATGTTTCCAGCGCGCAGGCGCTCACGCCGTTGATCGCGTATCGCATTCCGGTCGAGGGGCTGGAGGCGATTCTCGAACGCGATCCGCGCCTCGACATCGGGCTGCTGTGCAAGTTGTGCCACGAGTTGCGCGCATCGCAGCGTCACACGATCACCGTGGCAAAACACGAGGCCGCCGCGCGGCTCGCCGCGTTCTTGCTGTGGGTCGAGCATGCGGCTGCATCGCCTGACGGCTTCGCGGGCGAATTCGTCCTGCCGATGGGGCGGCGCGACATGGCGGACTATCTCGGGCTGTCTGTCGAAACAGTGAGCCGCGCGCTCAATGCGCTGGAAACGGAGCGCGCGATAGCGCGCAAGGGGCCGCGATGGATCACGTTGCTCGATCGCGGGAAATTGCGCGAGTTGGCCGGGCTGATTTAGCGCACCGCGTGCGCCTCACCGAACCGCCGCTTTCGTGCGCTGCGCGGCAATGCCGTTCTCGTCGATGCCGCCGCCCAGCGCCGCATAGAGCGTCACCAGGCTCGTCTGCGCCGACAGTTGCGCCGAGACGAGCGACTGCTGCGCAGCGTAGAGCAGCCGCTGCTCGGTCAGCGCATCCAGCAGGCTGTCGCTGCCCTCCCGGTACAACGCCATCGACAGGTCGTAAGCGTGCTGGTCGGCGTCGACCGTTTGCGTCAGCGCATCGAGTTGCTCGTTGATCGTCGCGCGGGTTGCGAGCGCGTTCGCGACCTCCTCGAAGGCCTGCTGGATGGTCTTTTCGTACGTCGCCACGTCAATGCGCAACGTCACCTTCGCGGCCTCCAGCGTCGCGCGGTTCGCACCGGCGTCGAAGATCGGCAGCGAGGCAGCCGGCTCGAACGACCATTGCCGATTGCCGCCGGTGAACAGCGAAGCGAGGGCCGGGCTTTCGAAGCCCAGTGCCGCCGTGAGGCTGATGGTCGGGAAGAAGTTCGCGCGCG
This sequence comes from Paraburkholderia sp. J41, assembly GCF_905220235.1. Lineage (NCBI taxonomy): Bacteria > Pseudomonadati > Pseudomonadota > Betaproteobacteria > Burkholderiales > Burkholderiaceae > Paraburkholderia > Paraburkholderia sp. J41. Next base: position 167,462 of record NZ_CAJMZE010000007.1, read on the forward strand.
CCGCGCCGATATCGGCGTTGTCGGCCTTCAACGTATGCTCCGCCGCGAGCACGTCGGGGCGCTGCTGCAATACCGAGGACGGCACGCCCGCCGGAATCCGCGTGATGCTCGCCACCGGATCGACGCTCGCATCGGGCAAGTCGGCGTCGGGAACCGGCGCGCCGGCCACGAGATCGAGCGCGTTGCGCGCCTGCGCGACGGTGGTCGTCGCCTGCGCCGCGGCGTCGCGCGCGGATTGCAGGCTCGCGCGAGCCGTCTCGTAGTCGAGGCCGCTCGACGCACCGAGCGTATGTTCCTGCGCGACCAGATCGAACGTGCGCTGCTGGCTCGCAAGCGTTTCTTGCGCGATCACGAGCAGACGTTTGTCCGAGGCGAGCGTCAACCAGTCGCTTGCTACTTCGGACACCAAACTGATTTGCGTGCTGCGGCGCGTTTCCTTCGACGATAGATAAGTCTCCAGCGCCGCCTGGCTCAGATTGCGCACGTGGCCCCACAAGTCCAGCTCATACGAGGTGAAGCCGAGATTCGCGCTGTAGATATGCGAAGTGGTGCCGCTGCGCCCGGCCGTAGTGGCGCTTTGCGATTCGTCCGTTTGCGCCTGCCGCACCGAAGTGGGCGTGCGCCCCGCATCCTGCTGCGCGCCGAGATCGACTTCGGGGAACAGCGCCGAGCGCTGAATGCCGTATTCGGCGCGCGCTTTTTCGATGTTCAGGATGGCGATGCGCAGGTCGCGATTATTGGCCAGCGCCAGCGCGATCGTGTCCTGCAAACGCGGGTCGACAAAGAACGTGCGCCAACCGATATCGGCGGCCGTCGCGGCGTTCCCCGACGCACTACCGGTTGCCGCCGACGGCGACGAAGCCGCATCGGGCCACGAAGCCGGCACGGGCGCCGCCGGCCTTTGATACTGTGGCGCGAGATTGATACAGGCGCTCAAGCCGGCAACCAGCGCACCGGCAAACGCCCAGCGAAATGCCGTATTCATTGCGCGCCTCCCTGTTCCGCGGCGTGGTTGGCGCGCTTCGCTCGTGGCGTCGCTCGTGGCTTCGCATCCGTTTGCACGACATCGTCCTTGCCGGGCGTGCCGTTTTCCCCGGCGTCCCGGCCGTCGCGGGAAGTTCCGCCGTCGCTGGGCGCATCCGGGCCGCCGCCGGGGCCGGTCGCGTTGCCGCCCTTGCGGCCCAGCGTACGCACCATGAAATAGGCAAGCGGCGTGAAAAAGATCGCCAGCAACGTGCCGATCAACGTTCCGCCGAACACGCCCGTCCCGATCGACTGCCGCGCGGCCGCGCCCGCGCCGGATGCGATCACGAGCGGCGCGACGCCGAGCAGGAACGCAAGCGACGTCATGATGATCGGACGGATGCGCAACGCGACCGCCTGCTCGATCGCCTTCAACGTGGCCACGCCCTCGCGCTCCAGCATCGTCGCGAACTCGACGATCAGGATGGCGTTTTTCGACGACAGCCCCACCGTCACCAGCAAGCCGACCTGGAAGTACACGTCGTTCGACATCGCGCGCAGCGTCGTGGCCAGCGACGCGCCCAGCACGCCGAGCGGCACGATCAGAATCACCGCGAGCGGCACCGACCAGCTTTCGTACAACGCGGCCAGGCACAGGAACACGAACAGCACCGACACCGCGTACAGGTACGGCGCCTGGTTGCCGGACAACTGCTCCTGATACGAGAGCCCCGTCCACGCGAACGAAATGCCCTTGGGCAGCTTCGCCACCAGTTGCTCCATGGTTTTCATGGCCTGCCCGGAACTGACGCCGGGCGCCGGATCGCCGACGACTTCGAACGACGATTGCGCGTTATACCGGTCCAGCTCCGGCGCGCCGTACACCCAGTGCGACGTCGCGAACGCGGAAAACGGCACCATGGTCCCCGCCGAATTGCGCACGTACCATTGCTCGAGCGATTCCGGCGTCATGCGAAAAGGCGCATCGCCTTGCACGTAGACGCGCTTCACGCGCTGGTTGTCCATGAACTCGTTCACGAACACGCCGCCGAGCGCGTCCTCGATCGTCGTGTTGACGTCGCTGATCGCGAGGCCCATCGCGCTCGCTTTCCGGTCGTCGATGTCGAGCGCGAGCTGCGGCGTGTCGCTCAGGCCGTTGAAGCGCACCTGCCTGACCACGCCGCTCTTGTTGGCCATCGCGATCAGCTTGTCGCGCGCATCGGCGAGCGCGCTGTGCCCGAGGTTGCCCTGATCGACCAGTTGCATGTCGAAGCCCGAACTGATGCCGAGACCGCGCACCGCGGGCGGCTGCAACACGAACACCTTCGCATCGCGAACCGACTGCGCCAGCTCGCGCGACGCCCTCGTGACGAAACCCTGCGCCGTCTCCGCAGCCGAAGTGCGCTCGCTCCAGTCCTTGAGCTTCACGTACATCATGCCGACGTTCTGGCCGTTGCTGCCCACCGCATAGCCGGCCACGTTGAACACGGCCGACACCGGCGGCTGCTTCAGCATGTAGTCCTCGACCTTCGCCATCGTCGCCTCGGTGCGCTCGCGGGTCGCGCCGACCGGCGCGGTGACCGTCACCATCAGCACGCCCTGATCCTCCGTCGGCAGAAACGCGGTCGGCAGGCGCATGAACAGGAAGCCCGCGCCGATCACCAGCAGCACATAGAGCACGATGGCGGGCTTGCGATGATGCAGCAGCTTGTCGACGTAACGCCGGTAGCGGCTGGTGGTTTTGTCGAAGCCGTGATTGAAGCGCCGGAAAAACCAGCCCTGCGGCTTGCTGTGGTTGTCGCGCAAGATCGTCGCGCACAGCGCCGGCGTGAACGTCAACGCCACCAGCACCGAAAGCGCCATCGCCGACACCACCGAAACGGAGAACTGCCGGTAGATGATGCCGGTCGAGCCGCCGAAAAACGCCATCGGCAACAGCACGGCGGACAGCACCATCGCAATGGCGACCAGCGCGCTGCTGATTTCGGTCATCGACTTGCGCGTCGCGTCGCGCGGCGACAGATGCTCCTCGCTCATCAGGCGCTCGACGTTCTCCACCACCACGATGGCGTCGTCGACCAGCAGCCCGATTGCCAGCACCACGCCGAACATCGTCAGCATGTTGATCGAATAGCCGAACAGATCGAGAATGCCGAACGTTCCCATTAGCACGACCGGAACCGCGATAGCGGGAATCAGCGTGGTGCGCACGTTTTGCAGGAACAGAAACATGATGATGACGACCAGCACGATGGCTTCGATCAGCGTCTTGACCACTTCGGAGATCGCCGTCTTGATGAAGGGCACCATCTCGTACGGATACTCGACCTTGAGCCCGGCGGGAAAGGTCGAAGCGCGCTTGTTCAGGAAATCATGCACTTCCTTGTCGACCTGCACTTCGTTGGCGCCCGGCGCCAGTTGCAGGCCCAGCCCCGCCGCGGGCTTGTTGTCGTAGTTCGCCTCCACCGTGTATTGCTGCGGGCCGAGATCCACGCGCGCCACGTCGCCGAGCAGCACCTGGGCGCCGTTGGTTCCGGTCTTGAGCACGACGTTGCGGAATTGCGCCGCCGTGGTGAGCTGGCTGCGCGCCGTGATGGTGGCGTCCAGCTCCTGGCCTTTCACGGAAGGCGTCGCGCCCACTTCGCCGGCGGCCACGTCTTCGTTTTGCGCGTCGATGGCCGTGACGACGTCCGAGGGCATGAGCGAATACTTTTGCAGCTTGCCCGGGTCGAGCCAGATCCGCATGGCGTATTGATAGCCGTACTGCTGCGCCTGACCCACGCCGGGCAGCCGCTCGATCGTCTCTTCCAGATCGCTGTACAGATAGTCCGCGATGGCAGCCTTGCTCATCTTGCCGTCCTCGGACACGAGATTGAACACCATGAACGTGTCCGGCGACGCCTTCCGCACGGTCACGCCGCTTTGCTGCACCTGCGAGGGCAGCAGCGCGTTGGCGGCCTGCAACTGGTCCTGCACCTGCACTTGCGCCGTGTTCGGATTGGTGCCGGCCGCGAACGTGAGCTTGATCGAAATGGTGCCCTCGGCGTTCGCGCTCGACGACATGTACATGAGGTTGTCGAGCCCGACCATCTGCTGCTCGATCACCTGCACGACCGCGTCCTGATTGGTCTGCGCCGACGCCCCGCTGTACGTGGCGCTGATCTGGATCGTCGGCGGCGCAATTTCGGGGTACTGATCAAGCGGCAACTGCGTGATGGCGAACGCGCCGACCAGCGTGACGATGATGGCCAGAACCCACGCGAAAACCGGACGATCAATAAAGAAGTGTGCGATACGCATGCGCCGGCTCCGTCAGTTCGCCGAAGCGGACGCGGACGCCGAAGCGGATGCCTGGCCCGACGGAGCGCTCGCGGCTTCCGGCGCCGCGTCGTCAGCGGCGGACTGCGGCAACTCATCGGCCTTCACCGTATCGCCCTGGTTCACGAACTGCGAGCCTGTCACCACGATGCGCTCGCCCGCCGACAATCCGCCCGTCACGACCCACTGATTGTTGTCGGCGGTGCCCGCGAGCGTCAGCGTGCGCGGCTCGATCTTGTTCTGCGCATCCACGATCAACGCGGTCGCGTTGCCGCGCTGGTCGTGCGTGACCGCCTGCTGCGGCACGAGAATCGCGCGCTCGTCAATGCCTTGCCCCACCACCGCATGAAGATATTCGCCCGGCAGCAGCAGCTTTTCCGGGTTCGGCACGATCACGCGCAACGTGATCGTGCCGGTAGCGGGATCGACGCCCACGCCGGCGAATTGCAGCGTGCCTTCATGCGCGTAGTTCGTGCCGTCCTCCAGCGTGATGCGCACCTTCGCGTTGCCCTGCGCGTCGGTCTTGAGCGCCCCCGACGCGAGTTGCTTACGCAACGCCAGCACTTGCGTGCTCGATTCCGTCACGTCGAGATACATCGGGTCATAGGCGTAGATGGTCGCGAGCGGGGTCGTCTGGTCCGCGGTGACGAGCGCGCCCGGCGTGAAGGCCGAAGCGCTGATCGTGCCGCTCACCGGCGCGCTCACGCGCGTATAGCCGAGATTGATGCGGGCGCTTTCGAGCGCGGCCTTGTCCGCGTCGATCGTGGCTTCGTCCTGCTTCAGCGTGGCTTGCGCTTCTTCCAGCGTTTCCTTGCTGATCGCGTCGATCGCGGCGAGCTTTTCGTCGCGGTCGGCGATCGGCTTCGCCGACAGCAACGCGGCCTGCGCTTTTTCCAGTTCGGCCGCGTCGGCATCGAAAGTCGCCCGATACGGCGCGGGATCGATCTGATAGAGCACCTGGCCGGCACGCACCGCACCGCCTTCCGTGAAGAGTCGCTTCTGGATCACGCCGGTCACCTGGGGCGTGACGGGCGAAGTCAGATAAGCCGTCGTGCGCCCCGGCAGCGATACCGACTGCGTGAACGCGGTGTCCTTCACCGTCAGCACCTGCACGGTCTGGACTTTTTGCTGGGTGTGCTTCGACGACTGCGAGCAGGCCGCCAGCAGCGCCGAAAAAGCGACGGCAACCAGCAGCGCCGTACTGCGCAAGCGCCCGGAAAGCGGGAATTGCATGTCATGAGCCTCGATGCCTGGAGCGCGGTCTACGCCCGATGCATCGATTATCCCGAGCAAATTCGCAAGAAATTAGGAAGTCGCGCGGGCGGCGGTTCAATGCCCGCGCTTCACAGTAGAATCGCCGCGATGATCTCGCCAACCGTGCGCGATGCACCCGGCAAGCGCTTTTTTCGCCGATGGCGCGGGACTCGGCCCGGCGTCCGCCGCGGCATCGTCGCGGCATCGTCGCGGCGCGCGAGGCATGCAGCCGGAGCCGGGCCGGGAAACATCCGTGCGGCCCAGGCAGCGCAACGCGGCCCGTGGATCGCGATCGCTTTCACGTCAAAGGGACGTTTCGTGACCAATAGCGTCGATATCGACATTCTGATCGTCGAGGACGAACCGAAGCTCGCGCTGGTCGTCGTGGATTTCATGCGCGCCGCCGGTTTTGCGCCGCGCTGGATCGCCGACGGCCTCGCGGTCGAGGCGGCCATCGCGCAACGCATGCCGCATCTCATCATCCTCGACCTGAGGCTGCCCGGTAAGGACGGCCGCGACATCTGCCGCGATTTGCGCAAGCACAGCGACGTGCCGGTCATCATGGTCACCGCGCAAGTCGACGAGATCGACCGCTTGCTGGGGCTTGAAATCGGCGCGGACGATTACGTGTGCAAGCCGTTCAGCCCGCTCGAACTGGTTGCGCGGGTCAAGGCGATCCTGCGGCGCACGCGCATTCACGCCCACCCGGAAACCAGCCCGTTGCAACTGGACGAAGCGAAGCTTCAGGCGAGTTATCAGGGCGTCACGCTCGACCTCACGCCGATCGAATTCCGCCTGCTCGCAACGCTCGCCAGCCGGCCGGCGCAGGTGTTTTCGCGCAACCTGCTGATCGACCGGCTTTACACGGACGGGCGCGTCGTCGAGGACCGGACCGTGGACAGCCACGTACGGAAGATTCGCCGCAAGCTCGAAGCGATCGCGCCGGGCGAGGACATCGTGCAGTCGGTCTACGGCGCGGGATTCAAGCTGGTTCTGTAGACGTGCGACGCTGCGCAAAATAGTCGCATCGTTCGAGCCCCACATAAGCCCACATAAGGGCGAACCGCTGCGGCCGCCGCGCGGCGGCGCCCGTTTCCCATGATTGCCGACAACGCCGCCCTCGAAAAACGCGCGGAATATTCCTATTGCGCCCACTGAATCGTACAATCGCGAAAGCTTCCCGCGAATCGCCTGAACAACGCTCGTCCCGCAATACGACGAGGTTTCGCGGGCGTTGCGCTTTCACGCGGAGCCAAGGCCGTTTTTGGCGGCGACACGACACGATCCCATTGAACGCACCTGAAATCACCGAAATCGTTGCGAGCTGCGACCGCGAGCCCATCCACCTGTTGGGGCGCATCCAGCCGCACGGCGCCTTGCTGTGCTTCGACGCGCAAGGGCGGCTCGTCACGCGCAGCGCCAACGCCGCATTCTGGCTCGGCGCGGTGCCGGCGCCCGGCGAGACGATCCGCGACGAACATCTGAGCCCGCTTTCGCGCCAGACGATTCGCGCGGCGCTCGCCGACCGCGCCTTGCAGGACGAAAGCGTGGAGTGCAAGGGCGCGAACGGCGAACGCTTCGACCTCATCCTTCACTGGTCCGGCGATCTGCTCGTCGTGGAATTCGAGCAGATCAGCCTCAAGGCGCCCGCCGCCACGCAGTTCGCGCTGTTCGCCCAACGCGCGATCCAGCGCTTGCAAGGCGCGCGCCACGAAGACGTGCCGCAGCTGCTGCAAGCCGCCGCCGAGGCGATCCGCTCCATGACGGGCTTCGACCGCGTGATGGGCTATCGTTTCATGCCGGACGGCAGCGGCGAAGTCATCGCGGAAGCCAAACGCGACGACCTCGTGCCGTATCTCCAGCAGCGCTATCCCGCCAGCGACATTCCCCAGCAGGCGCGCCGCCTTTACGTGCTCAACCCGATCCGGCAGATCGCCGACGTGAACGCGGAACCGGTCGCCATCGAGCCGCCCACGCATCCGCAAACGGGCGTGCCGTTCGACCTGAGCCATTCCGTGCTGCGCAGCGTCTCGCCCATCCATATCGAATATTTGCGCAACATGGGCGTGGGCGCGTCCATGAGCGTGTCCATCGTGCGCGACGGGCAGCTCTGGGGTCTCTTCGCCTGCCATCACATGAAGCCCTTTCGCGCCTCGCACGCGGTGCGGCTTTCGTCGACGGTGCTCACGCAGGTCGTGTCGATCCTGATCGCGCAGATCGAGTCGAACCAGCGCGCCCTCGCCGACCGCCGGATTCACGACCAGCGCGCCCGTATCGCCGACGCGCTCGCGCTGGCGGAGTCGCCGTTCGCGGGCCTCGTGGGCGCGGCGGCCGACATCGCGGCGCTCGTGCATTGCGAGGCGGTGGCCATCGTCGTCGACGGCGAAGTGGCCGTGCGCGGCGGCCATCGCGCGATGCGCCGCGAAGTGCTGCTCGAACTCTCGCACCATCTCGCGCGCGAAAGCGTCGATTTTTTCGTGAGCGCGTGCGTCGGCGGCGTGCTGCCCGAAGCGCTGGCCAACGACCTGAAGGCCGAAGGCGTGGCAGGCTGCCTCGCCATCCAGATGCTCGGCGACAGCCGCAAGACCATCATCTGGCTGCGCGACGAACTCGTGGAAACGATCCACTGGGGCGGGCCGCCCGACAAGGTGGTGGCCACCGGCCCGAACGGCCCGCGCCTCACGCCGCGCGGTTCGTTCGAAGTCTGGAAGCAGACCGTGACGGGCCGCAGCCGCGAGTGGAGCGACATGGACCAGGCGGCCGCGCGCGAGCTGCGCTCGATCCTTCAGGAAGTGGCGCTCATACAGATGCGCGAGTCCGAGCGCGCGCGCACCACCTTGCTCGCCACGCTCGGCCACGATCTGCGCGACCCGTTGCAGGCGATCAACATGGCCATGCTGCTGATGGGCCGCGGCCTCGCTTCGGGCAACGACACCGCGCGGCGCGTGGAAGGCTCGACGCGGCGCATGCAGTCGCTGATCGGCTATATCCTCGACGTGAGCCGCATTCGCTCGGGCATGGGCCTCGGGCTACATCGCGTCGATGTCGCGCTGCGCGGCCTGCTCGAATCGGTTGCCGAACAGGCGCGCCTCACGCATCCCGGCATGACGCTCGAAACGCGGCTCGATCCCGCGCTCGGCGACGTTCACGTCGATCCCGACCGGCTCGGCCAGGCCATCACGAATCTGCTCGGCAACGCGCGCAAGCACGGCGACACGGGCCACCCCGTCACGCTCACGGCCACCGCCACGGCGGCGGGCGTTTCGATCGAAATTCGCAATCGCGTGCTGGAGCGCCCGGCCCTGCCGTTCGAACGGCTGCTCGATCCGTTCAAGAGCGGCTCGCTCGACAATCCCGCGAATCGCGGCGGTCTCGGCCTCGGCCTGTATATCGCGCACGCCATCGTCCGGGGCCACGAAGGCACGCTCACGGGCCGTTTCACCGACGACGAAGCGATCATCCAGATCGAGCTGGGCGCGTAGCCGGGAACGCCGCCACGGCCGCCCGAGCCGTCATTCGCGCTCGCGAAACGCGCTCAGGCGGGCGAGCATCCACTGCAACAATTCGTTCGCGGCGGCCGAGAGCGGCCGTCCCGCGCGCACCAGCATGCGCGCCTTCGCGGAAAGAAATAGCGGATGCTGGACGGGCAGCGCCAGCAGTTCGCCCGCCGCCACTTCGTGCATCGCCGCGAAATGCCCCATCAGCGTCGCGCCCTCGCCCTTCTTGGCGAAATGCTTGAGCACCGTGAGCGAATTGGTCGTGAGCGTGGCGTTGAGATGCACGTTGTCGGCATACGCGAGCATCTGGACGATCTGGCCGAGACCGAACGCGGGCGGCATGACCGCGAGCGGATACGGCAGCAGGTCGTCCACGCGCAGCGGCGGCGCGCGCTGCGCGAGCGGGTGGCGCGGATGCACGAGCAGCACCACGGGCGCGGGGGCGCTCGCGCGGTATTCGATATGCGGGTGCGCGGGCGGATTGTAGGCCAGCCCGATGTGCGCGCGCCCTTCCACCACGCCGCTCACCACGTCGTTGACCGGCAACACTTCCACGCCCACTTCGAGCCTGGGATAGCGCACGCAGAACTCCGTGAGCACCTCGTCCATCAGGCCGTCGATATAGCCTTCGCTCGTCGCGATGCGCACCTGCCCTTGCTGTAGCCCTTGCAGCGCCTGAAGCCGGTGCTCGAACTGCTCCTGCTGCGCCTGGCAGCCGCGCCAGTATTCGACGAGATGCTGCGCCGCCTCGGTGGGCGCGACGCCGCGCGCGCGCCGCTCGAACAAGGTCGCGCCGATCTCCTCCTCGAGCAGCCGGATCTGCCGCGTGATGACCGAAGCCGCCGTGTTCAGGCTGTCCGCCGCGCCGCGAATCGAGCCTTGAGTGAGCACTTCCTGGAAATACCGCAGCCGTTTCTGATTGATGTCGCGCATGGCGGGAAAGATCCGAGCGTTGCCTGAAAGGCAACTTTACGTGACTTCAGTTGCTATTGCTCACGGTTTATTGTCCGCCGACGATCGTCGAAACCCCAAGCCGAAGCGGGCCGAACGACCACGCAAGCCAGCCGGTCTCCCAGCATCCGGCCGGCCAGCCCCATCCCACAGGAGCCTGTCCGTGAGCACTGCCCCGACGAGCGCGCCGAGCGCAACCGACGCGCGCCATGCCGCCCTTTATCGGCGCCTGAACTGGCGCATCCTGCCGTTCCTGCTGATCTGCTACCTGTTCGCCTGCCTCGACCGCCTCAACATCGGCTTCGCGAAATTGCAGATGCAAAGCGATCTTTCGCTCTCCGACGCCGTATACGGTCTTGGCGCGGGCATCTTCTTTCTCGGCTACGTGCTTTTCGAAGTGCCGAGCAATTTGCTCTTGCCCAAGGTGGGCGCGCGCCGCACCATCGCCCGCATTCTCGTGCTCTGGGGTCTCACTTCCGCAGCCATGATGTTCGTGCGCGACGTGCCCACGTTCTACGGCCTGCGCTTCCTGCTGGGCGTGTTCGAGGCGGGTTTCGCGCCGGGCATGATCTTCTATCTCACGTATTGGTACGGCGAAGCGCGCATGGCGCGCGCCATCGCCATCGTGATGACGGCCGGGCCGCTCTCGGGCGTGGTGGGCGGCCCGCTTTCGGCCTGGTCGATGACGGCCTTCAACGGCGCGCTCGGACTCGCGGGCTGGCAATGGATGTTCCTCATCGAAGGCTTGCCGTGCGTGGTGCTGGGCGTGCTCGCGTGGTTCGTGCTCGCCGACCGCCCCGAGGACGCGCGCTGGCTCTCCGGCGAGGAACGCACGCTGCTGCGCGCGCAAACGCGCGGCCACGCGGCGGCGCATCACGGCTCGTTCCTGAGCGTGGCCGCCGACCCGCGCATCTACTTGATGGCGTTCGCCTACTTCTGCGTGATCTGCGGCATCTACGCGGTCAACTTCTGGCTGCCGAGCATACTCAAGGCCGACGGCGTGACCGACACGATGCGCATCGGCCTCTACACGACGATTCCGTATCTCGCGGCCGTGATCGGCATGGTCGTGGTGGGCCGCAGTTCCGACCGCCGCGGCGAGCGCCGCTGGCACAGCGCGCTGCCTTCGCTCGCGGCGGGCGTCAGCCTTGCCGTCGCGACGATGTCGGGCGGGCACCTCGTTGTCTCGCTGCTGTTCATGACGATCGCCACGCTGATGATGTGGGCCGCCTACACGGTGTTCTGGGCCATTCCTTCCGAGTATCTGAAGGGCGACGTGGCGGCGGGCGGCATTGCGCTCATCAACACGATCGGTTTGCTCGGCGGCTTCTTGAGCCCGACCATCATCGGCTTCGCGCAGTCGATGACGGGCTCGCTGCACGCGGGCCTTTACGTCATGGTCGCGCTGCTCGTGATCGGCGCGGGTTTGCTGATGGCGATCCGCGTGCCCAGGCGCCACATGCTGCCCGGCGACGCCACGGCGGAAGCGCTCGCCGCCGCGAACCGCATGTAACGCCACGCCAACCGCATACGGGCCGCGCACGGACAGCGCACCGAACAACGCGCGCGACGCACGCCCCGACGCACGGCGGCGGCGCGCCTTGCCGCCGCCGCGCATCTCCCGTATTTGCCCGTATTCGCCCGCACCGCCCTTGTTCGCCCTTATTCGCCCTTATTTGCCCGATACCGCACGCCTTTTAAACCGCGCGGGCGCGCGCCCGCCGCACCGCGCCACACCACGCGGCGGCACGCCGCCGCCTCAGCGCCAGCCCGGAGACTTTCGCCTTGTCCAAGACCATCCTCATCGCAGGCTTCCAGCACGAAACCAATACCTTCGCGCCTTCCAGGGCCAACTACGACAATTTCGAGCGCGGCGAGGGCCATCCGGCCATGCCGCGCGGCGCGGCCATGCTGGAACTGCGCGACGTCAATCTGCCGGCGGGCGGCTTCATCCGCGCCGCCGAGTCCGCCGGCTGGAACCTCGTGCCGGTGCTGTGGGCGGGCGCGAGCCCGTCCGCGCACGTGAGCGCCGACGCCTACGAGCGCATTGCCGGCGAGATCCTCGCGGCGGTGGAGCGCGGCGGCTTCGACGCCGTGTATCTCGACCTGCACGGCGCGATGGTCAGCGAGAATTTCGACGACGGCGAAGGCGAATTGCTCGCGCGCGTGCGGCGCGCCGTGGGCGCGGCGGTGCCCGTCGTCGCTTCGCTCGACCTGCACGCGAACGTGTCCGAACGCATGCTCGCGAACGCCGACGCATTGGTGGCGTACCGCACGTATCCGCACGTGGACATGGCCGAAACCGGTGCGCGCGCCGCCGCGCTGCTGAACACGCTGTTCGGGCGCGGCACGCCGTTCGCGCGCGCCGTGCGCCGCCTGCCCTTTCTCATCCCGATCAACGGCATGTGTACGCTGCTGGAACCGTCGCGCTCGATGTACGCGCTGCTCGGCGAGCAGGAGCGGCGCGGCGGCGTGCAGTCGCTGTCGTTCGCGCCCGGCTTTCCGGCGGCCGATTTCCCCGAATGCGGCCCGGTGATCTGGGGTTACGGCGATACGCCCGAGGCCGTCGAAGCGGCGGTCGGCGCGCTCTACGAACGCATGATCGCCGACGAAGCCCGCTGGCAAGTGCCGTTCCTCTCGCCCGACGCGGCCGTGGCCGAAGCGCTGCGCCTTGGCGCGGACGCGGCGCACGCGCAAGCCGGGCCGGTCGTGATCGCCGACACGCAGGACAACCCCGGTGCGGGCGCGGATTCGAACACGGCGGGCATGCTGCGCGCGCTCGTGGCCGCGAACGTGCAGGACGCCGCCATGGGCCTGTTCTTCGACCGCGAAGCCGCCGCGGCCGCGCACGCGGCAGGCGTGGGCGCGACGCTCGCGTTCTCGCTCGGCGGCAAGAGCGGCGTGCCCGGCGACACGCCGTTCGAAGGCCATTTCGAAGTGGTTGCGCTCTCCGACGGCCGCTGCCGCTACGACGGCCCGATGATGCACGGCATGGAGGTGGAGCTGGGACCGGTGGCATGCCTGCGGATCGGCGGCGTGCTGCTCGCGGTGAGTTCCACGAAAGCGCAAATGCTCGACCGCAATCTCTACCGCGTGGCCGGCATCGAACCCGAGCGCATGAAGATTCTCGTGAACAAGAGTTCCGTGCATTTTCGCGCCGACTTCGAGCCGATCGCGCGCGCCGTGCTCGTCGCGAAAGCGCCTGGCCCGATGACCGCCGATCCCGCCGATCTGCCGTGGCGGCATCTCAAGCCCGGCATGCGCCTCAAGCCGAACGGACCTGCGTTTGCAGGCTGATCCTGATCGGCTGGCGGGTGCCGCTGCCGTCCGGCTCGGTGGACGAAAACCGCGAGCGGCAGCGGCGCCCGCGCTGGCTGCGAAGGCATCGCTTCGCCGCCGCGGCTTCAAGGTCCGGCGCCAAGGTTTCGAACGCCCGTCCCGCGCCTCGAAGCCGCATCGGCGAACGTGTAATTCGCCGATTTTCCCGCTATTTTTACGACATTTTTTCTTGTGACGCCCGCACGCGCTACGTAGACTGGCACGCACCCAAGTCGAACGATCGAAGCGCAGCAATGAACACGCCGGAACCTCGCGACAAACGTCCCCTCACCTCGGACGAGGCGACCCGCCGTCATCTGCGCGCGGGGATGCGCTGGCGCGGCTGGCTCAAGGTCGTGCTGCTGACCATCGGCGTCGATCAACTGCTCACGGCCGTATTCACGTTTGCCACGCAAAGCCTCGACCCCGGCATCGGCGAAACGCCCACGCTGATCTTCAGTTGCGCGACCTGCATGCTGGTGAGTCAATGGCTGGTGGCCGATGCGCGCGCCGCGTGGCATAGCGCGAAGCAGAACGGCTTTATCGGCACGGCTATCGACGCCGCGCGCGGCGCGAGCGTGGTGATCGCCGCGCGCTGCCCGAAGCGCTGGCTGGTCGCGCTGCATCTGGAACTCAATCCCGAACTGGCGCTGCCCGATTGATGTTCGCGTCGACGGCGCGCATCGCGCCCGTCATGTTCGTTACGGCAACGCCCCGCATTTTTACGCGTGTTTTACGCGAACCTCGCTAAGCTGAACGGCATCGACACCACGCACGCACGACGTGCCCGACAGCATGGCTCACGCACCTTCCTTCGCCGTTTCCGCTACCCCTCGCGTCACGCGCCGCCCGAGCGCGAAAATCCTGCCGTTCCGCGCGGCGCGCGCCTGGCTCGACATCGTGCTCGAAGGCCCATCGCTCGCGCAAACGCGTTCGCATCTGGCCTTGCTGCTGCATTCGCCGCTCGGCGTGTACGTGAAGGCAACCCGCGAACGCGGCGATTCGATCACGGTTCGCCTCGACATCGCGCCCGAGGACTTCGGCTTCACGCTGCACATGCTGTTGAAGGCGGTTCCGGCCGCGACGGTCGGCGCGCTGCGCCCGCGCATCAACACGGGAGCGCACTGACATGTTCACGGGAATCTGGTTGCCGCTCGTCACGCCGTTCCGCTCGGGCGCGGTGGATGTGGCGGCGCTCGAAGCCTTGGTGGAGCGCCACGTGTCCGGCGGCATCGCAGGGCTCGTCGCGCTGGGCACGACCGGCGAGGCCGCACTGCTCGACCGCCGCGAGCGCGCCATGGTGTTGCAGGCCGTCACCTCGGTCGCCGCGGGGCGCGTGCCGGTCATCGCGGGCGTGGGCGGCATCGACACCGCCGCGTTCGTCGACGAAATCCACCGCCTGGAAGCCTGGCATCTCGACGGTTATCTGGTTTGCGCGCCCGCGTATCTTTGCCCGGATCAGGCCGGAGTCGTGTGGCACTTCGAGCAGATCGCCCAAGCCACCGAACGCGCGATCGTGCTGTACGACGTGCCGCACCGAACCGGCGTGGCGATCGAGGAAGCCAGCGTGCGCGCGCTGGCGCAGATCGCCAACGTCAAGGCGATCAAGGCGTGCGCGCGCGAGCGCTTCGCCGCCTTCGGCGCGTTGCCCATCGACATGCTATGCGGCAGCGACGACGCGTTTCTCGACTGCCTGTACGCGGGCGCGTCGGGCGGCATACTCGCGAGCGCGCACGTCTGCGCCGACCTGCTCGCCGAAGTGCAGCGGCTATTCGGCGAAGCCCGCGACGAAGACGCGCGCCGCTGCTTCATGGGCCTCGAACCCGTGTTGCGCATGCTCTTTAGCGCGCCCAACCCGAGCGCGATCAAGGCGATGATGTCGCTGGACGCAAGCGTGACGGCAGAAACGCGCATGCCGATCACGACCGCCTCGCCGGCGCTCCGGCAGCGTCTGGAAGCGGCGCGCGCGCTGCTCGACGAACTGCGCGCCACGGCGAAACCGGCGCGCGTCGCGTGTTAACGACGCCCGGCGCTTCGCCCTTCGACGCCTCGCCTCAACGCGCCTGACTGCGCAGCGCCTTGGCCGCGGCGACCATGTTGGCGAGCGCCGGAATGACCTCGGCCCACTGGCGCGTTTTCAATCCGCAATCCGGATTCACCCACAGGCGCTGCGCCGGAATGCGCTCGGCCGCCTTCTGCATCAGTTGCACGATATGCGCCTCGCTCGGAATGTTCGGCGAATGAATGTCGTACACGCCCGGCCCGATTTCGTTCGGATACCTGAAGGTATCGAAAGCGTCCAGCAACTCCATGTCCGAACGCGAGGTTTCGATGGTGATGACGTCCGCATCCATATCGGCGATCGACGCAATGATGTCGTTGAACTCCGAATAGCACATGTGCGTGTGGATTTGCGTTTCGTCTGCCACGCCGTTCGCGGCAATGCGAAACGACTCCACGGCCCAGCGCAGATATTCGGCCCACTGCGAACGGCGCAGCGGCAAGCCTTCGCGCAGCGCGGCTTCGTCGATCTGGATCACGCGCACGCCGGCCCTCTCCAGATCGAGCACTTCCTCGCGAATGGCAAGCGCAAGCTGATGGCACGACACCGAACGCGGTTGATCGTCGCGCACGAACGACCAGTTGAGAATCGTCACCGGGCCCGTGAGCATGCCTTTCATCGGCTTGTTCGTGAGCGATTGCGCGTAAGTGATCCATTCGACCGTCATCGCCTTCGGGCGGCTGATGTCGCCGAACAGGACAGGCGGCTTCACGCAGCGCGACCCGTAGGACTGCACCCAGCCGAACTGGCTGAACGCGTAGCCGTCGAGTTGTTCGCCGAAGTATTCGACCATGTCGTTGCGCTCGGCTTCGCCATGGACGAGTACGTCGAGACCCAGCGCTTCCTGCTCGCGCACGCTGCGCTCGATTTCGGCGCGCATCGCCGCGCGATAGCCCGCGTGGTCGAGCGCGCCGCTCTTGTGCTGGCTGCGCGCCTGGCGAATTTCCGCCGTTTGCGGGAACGAGCCGATCGTCGTGGTCGGGAACGCGGGCAGGTTGAGCAGCGCGGCCTGCTTGCCGGTGCGCTCGGCATAAGCGCTCCGGCGATGGCCGAGCTTCGCGTCGATGCGTGAGATGGCGGCCTTCACCGCCGGGTTGTTGACGCGCGGCGAGCGGCGGCGCGCGTCGATCGCGGCGGCGTTCGCGGCAAGTTCCGCTGCAACCGCAGCGCGGCCCGCGTTGAGCGCCTTTGCCAGCACGTTCACTTCGTCGAGCTTTTGCAACGCGAAAGCAAGCCACGAACGCACCTCGGCATCGAGCCTGGCTTCGCTCGCGAGATCGACGGGCACGTGCAGCAGCGAGCACGACGGCGCGATCCACAAACGGTCGCCCAGTTGCGCCGCCAGCGGCTCGAGCCATTCGAGCGCGGCGGCAAGATCCGTCTTCCAGATGTTGCGGCCGTTGACGGCGCCCACCGACAGCACGCTTTGCTCGGGCAGTGCGTGCGCGGCGAGCGTCACCTCGCCGCGTGCCTGGATGGCGTCGATATGCAGGCCGTCGACGGGCAGCGTACACGCGAGATCGAGATTTTCCTTTAGCTCTCCGAAGTACGTTGCGAGCAGCAGCTTGACGCTGCGCTGCTCGAAACCTTCATACGCGGTCTTGAACGCTTCGCGCCACGCGGGTTCGAGTTCCGTCACGAGAATCGGTTCGTCGATCTGCACCCATTGCGCGCCCAGCGCCTTGAAATGACTGAGCAGCGCGCGGTACACGGACATCAGGCGCGGCAGCAGCGCAAGCTTGTCCGAGTCGTCCTTGGCCTTGCCGAGCCAGAGATAGGTGAGCGGCCCGATGATCACCGGCTTCGCGTTCACGCCCAGTGCCTGCGCCTCGCGCAGTTGATTGGCAAGACGCGAGGTGTCGAGATTGAACTGCGTGTCCGCCGTGAATTCCGGGACGATGTAGTGATAGTTCGTGTCGAACCACTTCGTCATTTCCCCGGCCGCCACGCCGCCGCAGCACGCCGCGTGTTCCTCCGCGTCCTGCGCGGAGCGTCCGCGCGCCACGCGGAAATAGTTGTCGAGCGGGTCGCCGTGAAAATCCCGCACGCGCTCGGGCAGATTGCCGAGCGTGAAGCTCATGTCGAGCACCTGATCGTAGAACGCGAAGTCGCCGACGGGCACGAGATCGAGCGTGTTCTGGTTCGCCCAGTGGCGCGCGCGCAGTTCCGCGCCGAGCGCCTTGAGTTCATCGCGCGACGACGCGCCCTTCCAATAGCGTTCGAGACCGAACTTCAGTTCGCGTTTCGCGCCGATGCGCGGAAATCCAAGGTTGTGGGTAGTGACCATATGCGCTGCCGTCCGGGTGAAAGTGCTGAAAACGAGGGAAAGTGGCAGCGATGATAGAGCTATCGGTCGATGAAGAAAAATGGCATTATTTCATCCATCCATTAGTTTCATTCATTCATACATTCGCCGCGCCCAAGGTCTCCGTTTCCATGCTCGAACGCGTTCATCTCGTCATCGTCCGCGAAGTGGCCCGCCAGGGCTCGCTCACCGCCGCGGCCGCCGCGCTTTTTCTCACGCAGTCGGCGCTCAGCCACACGGTCAAGAAAATCGAGCAGCAGCTTGGCACGCCGATCTGGGAACGCGAGGGGCGCAGCCTGCGGCTCACGCAGGCGGGGCACTATCTGCTTTCGCTGGCCGAAAGGCTGTTGCCACAATTCGAACTCGCGGAAGAACGCATGAAGCAGTACGCGGCCGGCGAGCGCGGCACGCTGCGCATCGGCATGGAATGCGCGCCGTGCTATCAATGGCTGCTCAAGGTCGTGTCGCCCTATCTCGCGCGCTGGCCCGACGTGGATGTCGACGTGAAGCAGCGCTTTCAGTTCGGCGGCATCGGCGCGCTGTTCGGCTACGACATCGACGTGCTGGTCACGCCCGACCCGCTCAATCGGCCGGGGCTGCGCTTCGAGCCCGTGTTCGACTACGAACAGGTGCTCGTGGTGGCGGAGGATCATCGGCTCGCGAGCGAGCGTTACGTGAAGCCCGAGCAACTCGTCGACGAAACGCTCATCACGTATCCCGTGGAAACCGACCGGCTCGACGTGTACAACCAGTTTCTGCGGCCCGCGAGCATCGCGCCGCGCCGCCACAAGACGATCGAGACCACGGACATCATGTTGCAGATGGTCGCGAGCCGTCGCGGCGTGGCCGCGCTGCCCCGCTGGCTGGCCGAGGAATACGCCGACCGCATGCCGCTCGTGGCGCTGAAGCTCGGCAAGCACGGCATCGCCAAGCAAATTTTTCTCGGCACGCGCGAGGGCGACGAAGCCGTCGATTATCTGCGCTCGTTCGTCCAGTTCGCGCGGGAGTCGAACTGGCGCGCGCCGCGCGTGCGGCGTTAAAGCCGCGCCCGAGCGCTCTGGCGGCCCCGCGCCGGGCGCTGCCACCGACGCGTCTGGAAGGCGTTAGCCCCCATCCAGGCGCCTTCCGCGCCACACAGAACAACGGCGCCTTACGCCGACAAAACACGCGCCCGCCAAAAAATTTGCCGATCCGACTAAAAAACGCAAGCCTAATGTAACGTTATAACATTACACTACGATTGCTCGACCGGGGATTTCGCGCAAAACCGATGACACGGCGGTTCGCGACGACCCGGCTCATCCAAAAATAACTTCTTCAGTCGGGATCATGAACCACCGCACAGTCATCTCCCAGGCGGCGCTCGTTGCGTTCGCCTTTGCCGCAGCGGGCCACGCCTGGGCCGCGCAAGCCGACGCCACGCTCGGCGGAACCGTCACGGACGCCGCCGGCAAGCCGGTTTCGCAAGCCGCTGTCGTGCTGACCAATGCCAGCGGCGCGAACGCCGCCCAGACCACGACCGATGCGCAAGGGCGCTTCGCGCTTCGGCACGTGTCGCCCGGCACTTATGCGGTGGGCGTGTCGGCGCCCGGTTTCGCGGCCGCTTCGCAGATCGCCACCGCCGCCGCGAGCGCACCGGCCGATGTGGCGGTCGTGATGAGCCGCGATCAGGCGATCGACGTGCAGGTGAACGCAAAACGGCTCGACGCCGCGCGCAACGGCCTGCTGCCGGAAACGGGCAGCAGCATCTACCGGATCACGCAAGCCGATATCCAGGCCATGCCGCAAGGCGAAAACACGCCGCTGAATCAGGTGCTGCTGCAAGCGCCCGGCGTCGCGAACGACTCCTACGGCCAGCTTCACGTGCGCGGCGACCATGCTGATTTGCAGTACCGCATCAACGGCATTCTGATACCCGAGCCGATCAGCGGCTTCGGCCAGTCGCTCGACACGCGCATCATCGACCAGGTCAATCTGCTTACGGGCGCGCTGCCCGCCGAATACGGCTACCGCACGGCGGGCATTGTCGACATCCGCACGAAATCGGGCGATCTCGGCAACGGCGGTTCGCTCGACGTGTATGGCGGCAATCGCGGCACGCTCCAGACCAGCGCCGACGTCTACGGCAGCAAGGGCGATTTCAGCTACTTCTTCAGCGGCTCGCTGGGCGCGAACAATCTGGGCATCGAGGCGCCCACCTCGTCGCCCGACCCCGTACACGACCGCACGCGCCAAGGCAATGCGTTCGGCTACATGTCGTACATCCTCAATCCGCTCACGCGCGTAAGCGTGATGTTCGGGACCACGGCCAACCAGTTCGAAATTCCGAATACGCCGGGACTTGCGCCGGCTTTCTCGCTCGCCGGCGTGCCGACGTTCGACTCCGCCAACCTCAACGAAACGCAGTCGGAATTGAACAATTTCGCGGTGGTGGCGTTGCAGGGCACCAACGGCGGCGCGCTCGATTACCAGGTGGCGTTCTTCACGCGCTATACGCGCACCCAGTTCAATCCCGACCCCACCGGCGACCTGATCTTCAACGGCGTGGCCTCGCAGAATTTTCACAACGACACGGCCTACGGCCTGCAAGCCGACACCACTTACCGGCTCAACGATCGCCACACGATCCGCGCCGGCCTGTTCCTTCAGCAGGAACACGCAAGCTTCTGGGACAACGTGTCGGTGTTCCCCGCCGACGCCGACGGCAACCAGACTTCCGACGTGCCGTTCACGCTCTCCGATTCGAGCGGCAAAACGGGCTACCTCTACAGCGCTTATCTCCAGGACGAGTGGAAGATCAACGACCGTCTCACGATCAATTACGGCCTGCGTTACGACGGCATGGACGAATACGTGCAGGCCAACCAGGTGAGCCCGCGCATCGGCGCCGTTTTCAAGCTCACGCCCACGACCACCTTGCACGCCGGTTACTCGCGCTACTTCACGCCGCCTTCGATGGAGCTGGTTTCCAGCGCGACGATCAACCGTTACGCGGGCACGACGAACCAGAGCGAAGTCACGCAAAACGATCCCGTGCAGCCCGAGCGCGACGATTACTTCGATCTGGGCGTGACGCAGCAGATCGGCTCCGCGCTCACGCTCGGTCTCGATGCGTACTACAAGAAGGCGCACAACCTGCTCGACCTCGGCCAGTTCGGCGCGGCGCTCATCTATACGCCGTTCAACTATCAATACGGGCGCGTGTACGGCGTGGAATTCACGGCCAACTACAAGCACGAGAACGTCTCCGCCTATCTGAATCTCGCCTATAGCCGGGCGCAGGGCAAGAACGTCAACTCCGCGCAGTTCAACTTCGGCGCCGACGAACTCGCGTTCATCGCCAGCAACTGGGTGTTCCTCGATCACGACCAGCGCGTGACCGCCTCGTTCGGCGGCGCGTACAACTGGCACCGCACCACGTTCACGATGGACGGCACGGTGGGCAGCGGCCTGCGCGACGGCTTCGCCAACACGGGCAAGCTGCCGCTCTACGCGCAGTTCAATCTGGCCGTGATCCAGCATTTCGACCTGCCGATGATCGGTAAGGTCGACGGGCGTGTTGTCGTGGTCAATGCATTTGGCAGAACTTACGAATTGCGCGACGGCTCCGGCATCGGCGTGTTCGCGCCGCAGTATGGACCGTATCGCGCGTTCTATGCGGGCGTCACCAAATACTTCTGATCTCAACTCCTCACCGGACACGTTCATGCAAGACTGGCTGGGAATCGTGCAGGCCGCGCGCGTCGGCGGCTGGGTCGTTTATCCGTTGACGCTGCTTGCCGTGGTCGCGATCGTCATCGTTCTGGATCGCGCGTGGGTGTTCTGGCGCTTCGCGGCAGTGCCCGCGCCGAATGCGAACACCAACGCCGACGCCGACGCCGACGCAAAAGCAGACGCAGACGGCAGCGCCGTGCTGCGTCTGCCCGCGCGCCACGCATTGCGCCGGCTGCTCGAGCCGTTGATGCGCGACGCCGCGAAACCGGCATGGTGGATCGAGGCCAGAGCCGACGCGCTTGCGCTCGACATTCAACGCGACATGTCGAAGGGTTTGTGGATGCTCGAAACGATCGTGACGGCCGCACCGCTGCTCGGACTGCTCGGCACGATCGTCGGCATGATGCGCGCGTTCCGGCTGCTCGGCAACGACGGTCTCGTCAACCCCGGCGGCATAACGGGCGGCGTCGCGCAGGCGCTGGTGGCCACGGCCATCGGCCTCGTGATCGCGCTCGTGTCGCTGTTCGCGTTCAACTACTTTTCGCGGCGCGTCGAGCGGCTCGTGGACGAACTGGAATCGGCCGCGAACGCGTGGCTCGGCAATCTGCGGCTGAGGCAGGAACGCGAGGCGCGCGCATCATGAAGCTGAGCCGTTCGCGAGCCGTGAAGCGCGGCCGCATCGAGATCATTCCGATGATCGACGTGATGTTCTTTCTGCTCGCCACGTTCATGCTGGCTTCGCTGAGCATGCAGCGGCTCGACGCGGTCAAGCTCGAACTGCCGAAGGGCACGGCGCAGCCCTTGCAGGCGCGCCAACCGTTGACGCTGAGCGTGACGCGCGACGGCCGGCTTCTGGTCGACCGGCAGACGGTGACGCTGGATCGCCTCGCCGCAACGGTGGCGCAACGCATCGGGCCGGACGGCAATCTCGTGGTGGCCGCCGATGCGCTCGCGCCCAACGGCCTCGTCGTGCAGGCGATGCTGCGGGCACGCGAAGGCGGCGCGGGCCATTTTCTGATCGCGGTTCAGCGTGAGCGCCCGTAGCCTCGCGCGCTGGGCCGCGCTGCTCGACGCGCGCGGGCCGCGCGTCCTGGTCGGTTGTGTGGTGGCGATTGCGCTGTGGTCCGCTTTTGTCGCGGTCTTTATCGGTAAGTTGTCCGAAACGATCCCGGCGGCCCGGCGCGTGACGCTCGACGCGCGTTTGGTGGAGATCGCGCCACCGCCGTTGCCCGCGCGTCCGGCACCCGCGGCCACGCCTGCTACAACGCATGAGGCTCATGCGCACGCCGCGCCGCGCGCCGCCGCTGCGACTCGCTCGGTAACGCGCCCGGGCGCGGCGGCTCATGCGCCCGCTACGCCGCTTCATGCGCCGCCGGAGCCTTTAGAACCCGCGCTACAGCCTTCGCCCGTCGCCGCACCGCAGAGCGCGACGACGCACGCAACGGCCGCTGAAACCCCTACCGCCGCATCTGCCGCCAGCGCCGTCGCCGGCTCGACTTCGACGACTTCGACGACTTCGGGCGACGCCGCCGCCCACGCGATCCTTCAGCCGCTGCCCACGCTCCCCGACGATCTGCGCGAATACGCGTATCAGGCGGTCGCCCTCGCCCGCTTCACCGTACACGCGGACGGCTCTGTCGACGTCGCGCTCGTGCGGCCCACACAGAACCCGCGGCTGAACCAGCTTTTGCTGGAAACGCTGCGGAAATGGCGCTTCTTTCCGGCGATGAAGGCAGGCCGTCCCGTCGAGAGCGAACAGGAGATACGTGTTCATTTCAATGTCGGCTGACACGCGGCCCGCGCGCGCTCGCATCGGTTTCAGCGTGGTTAATATCGGGCGCTTGCGCGGCATCGGCGGGCACCTGACCGGTAGGGCTTCGCGATACGACCCCGCGATACGCAACGCCTCGCGCCGAGCCACGCGAGCCAAATTATTCGCGATCGAGACCCGATAACCCTTTCTTACCACGACGCAAAGCCGCTCCCCGGCAAGCGTTTTCCGCGTCTCCGGCCGCGTCTACATCCGCTTACAAATCCGCTGGATTGCAGGCCGGTCAGGGGCTCAGGCGGCAGCAAACCCTTCGCGAAAGCCGAAATTTCATCCTTGATCACGTCCGCGCGGCACGCTGATTGCGCGAATCATCGTCAAGCAGGCGTACATCGTCTGCGTCGATATTTCAGTTCAGTCAAAGGAGGCGAATCATGAACAAGGCAACCAGCACACTGATCGCGGCCGTGGCGGCACTTGCCCTCTCGGGCGGCGCTTATGCGCAAACGGCGGGCGGCTCGAACGGCGGTTCTTCGAACATGGGCACCACGACCACCCCGGCGGCGAACCAGATGAACGACACGTCGAGCGGCTATGGCGCGCCGGGCACCGGCAACTCGGACAGCGGCACGCCGGTCGGCCAGTCGAAGTCGGGCATGCGTGACGGCACGAGCAACAGCGCGCCGCGTCACACCAGCGCGCCCAAGGACAACAACTCGCTGGCGCGTCCGACTGTCGTGTCGCCGGCGGCGCAATAATTCGCGGTAATGCTTAGGTCTGCATAAGATGTTTGAGCGGCGTCGGGCGTGAGGGTCGTTGCGCTCGACGCCGCCGCTTTCCTCCGATCATGTCGCCGCCAGGCGCAAGGCGACATTCTGCCCCGCCGCTGGCGATGCTGTCCGGCTCCGCGCTCGCGGTGCTGGGCGAAACGGCCGCGCCCGTCACGCAACTGGTCGAGACGCTTTCGAAGGCGCTCTTTCGCATCGTGCGGACGATAACGAGCCTCGCACCCCACCGGCGCATTCGGCGCGATGAGTTTCACGATCGGCGCTACGGCATCGTTTCGCTGCTGCCCATGCTCGAGCTCGTCGGCGCGTTCTATTTCACCGCGTTCTGTTCGTCGCCGTCGTGCTGGGCGTCGTGGCGCGCTTGTGCGGCTTCAGCATCTGGCGCTTTCTTGCGTTCATTCGCGACGCATTGCTGATCGTGCTCGGCACGTCCGCCTCCGAAGCGGCGCTGCCGCAATTGACGGACAAACTGGAGAGGCTCGGCTGCCCGCGCGGCGTGGTCGGGCTCGTGGTGCCCACCGGTTATTCGTTCGATCTGGACGGCAGGACGAAGCGGCAGCGCGCCTTGTGCATCGCAACATTCACTCCTTCGTATTTAATTGACGCACCAACAATCGCTACACGCCTGATTCCAAAGAAATTTCTATTTTCAACTCTTATATAAGATATAAGACATTTGACGTTAACTGGTGTTTGCAATTAGAATCGCGATCAAAGCAGTGCCTGAAAAGCCTTCCCTGAAACGCAAATACCAGCAGGTCCCCCATGCTTGAAAACTTTCGTGCTCACGTTGCCGCACGCGCCGCGCTCGGCATTCCTCCCCTGCCGCTCACGGCCCAGCAAACCGCCGAACTGGTGGAGCTGCTGACCAACCCGCCCGCCGGCGAAGAGCAAACGCTGCTCGACCTCATCACGAACCGCGTGCCCGCGGGCGTGGACGAAGCCGCCCGCGTGAAGGCCGGTTTCCTCGCCGCCGTGGCCAAGGGCGAAACCGCCTGCACGCTGATCTCGCGCGAGCGCGCCACGGAACTGCTCGGCACGATGCTGGGCGGCTACAACATCCAGCCGCTGATCGAGCTGCTCGCGGACGCCGCGGTGGGCACCGTCGCCGCCGAAGCGCTGAAGAAAACCCTGCTGATGTTCGACGCGTTCCACGACGTCAAGGAACTCGCCGATAAAGGCAACGCGAATGCCAAGGCCGTGCTGCAAAGCTGGGCCGACGCCGAATGGTTCACGAGCCGTCCGGAAGTGCCGCAAAGCCTCACCATCACCGTGTTCAAGGTGACGGGCGAAACCAATACCGACGACCTCTCGCCGGCCCCGGACGCCACCACGCGCCCCGACATCCCCCTGCACGCGCTGGCGATGCTCAAGAACGCGCGCCCCGGCATCACGCCGGAAGAAGACGGCAAGCGCGGCCCGGTCAAGTTCATCGAATCGCTGAAGGAAAAGGGGCATCTCGTGGCCTACGTGGGCGACGTGGTGGGCACCGGCTCCTCGCGCAAGTCGGCCACCAATTCGGTGCTGTGGTTCACGGGCGAAGACATTCCCTACATCCCGAACAAGCGCTTCGGCGGCGTGTGCCTCGGCGGCAAGATCGCCCCGATCTTCTACAACACGATGGAAGACGCAGGCGCCCTGCCGATCGAACTCGACGTTTCGAAGATGGAAATGGGCGACGTGGTCGAACTGCGCCCGTACGAAGGCAAGGCGCTCAAGAACGGCGAAGTGATCGCCGAATTCCAGGTCAAGTCCGACGTGCTGTTCGACGAAGTGCGCGCCGGCGGCCGCATTCCGCTCATCGTCGGCCGCGGTCTCACGGCCAAGGCGCGTGAAGCGCTCGGCCTCGCGCCGTCCACGCTGTTCCGCCTGCCGCAGCAGCCCGCCGACAGCGGCAAGGGCTTCTCGCTCGCGCAGAAGATGGTCGGCCGCGCGTGCGGTCTGCCGGAAGGCCAGGGCGTGCGCCCCGGCGCGTACTGCGAACCGAAGATGACTTCGGTCGGCTCGCAGGACACCACCGGCCCGATGACGCGCGACGAACTGAAAGACCTCGCGTGCCTCGGCTTCTCGGCCGACCTCGTGATGCAGTCGTTCTGCCACACGGCCGCGTATCCGAAGCCCGTGGACGTCAAGACGCACCAGACGCTGCCGAACTTCATCAGCACGCGCGGCGGCATTGCGCTGCGCCCCGGCGACGGCGTGATCCACTCGTGGCTCAACCGCATGCTGCTGCCCGACACCGTGGGCACCGGCGGCGACTCGCACACGCGCTTCCCGATCGGCATCAGCTTCCCGGCGGGTTCGGGCCTGGTCGCCTTCGCCGCCGCAACGGGCACGATGCCGCTCGACATGCCGGAATCGGTGCTCGTGCGCTTCAAGGGCAAGATGCAGCCGGGCGTCACGCTGCGCGACCTCGTCAACGCGATCCCGCTCTACGCGATCAAGAAGGGCCTGCTGACGGTCGCCAAGCAAGGCAAGAAGAACATCTTCTCGGGCCGCATTCTCGAAATCGAAGGTCTGCCCGATCTGAAGGTCGAGCAAGCGTTCGAACTCTCGGACGCCTCGGCTGAGCGTTCGGCGGCCGGTTGCACGGTGCATCTGAACAAGGAACCGATCATCGAATACCTCAACAGCAACGTTACGCTGCTGAAGTGGATGATCGCGCAGGGCTACCAGGACCCGCGCAGCCTGCAACGCCGCATCCAGGCGATGGAAGCGTGGCTCGCCGACCCGCAGTTGCTGCAACCGGACGCCGACGCCGAATACGCGGCCGTCATCGAAATCGACCTCGCCGACGTGCATGAGCCGATCGTGGCCTGCCCGAACGACCCGGACGACGTGAAGACGCTCTCGGACGTCGCCGGCGCGAAGATCGACGAAGTGTTCATCGGTTCGTGTATGACCAACATCGGCCACTTCCGCGCGGCTTCGAAGCTGCTCGAAGGCAAGCGCGACATTCCGGTCAAGCTGTGGGTCGCGCCGCCGACCAAGATGGACCAGAAGCAGTTGACCGAGGAAGGCCACTACGGCGTGTTCGGCACGGCCGGCGCGCGCACCGAAATGCCGGGCTGCTCGCTGTGCATGGGCAACCAGGCGCAGGTGCGCGAAGGCGCGACGGTCATGTCCACGTCCACGCGCAACTTCCCGAACCGTCTGGGCAAGAACACGAACGTGTATCTCGGCTCGGCGGAACTGGCGGCGATCTGCTCGCGTCTGGGCAAGATCCCGAGCAAGGAAGAGTACATGTCGGACATGGGCGTGCTCGACGCCAACGGCGACAAGATCTATCAGTACATGAACTTCGACCAGATCCAGGACTTCAAGGAAGTGGCCGATACCGTGACGATGTAAGCGGGCCGGCAAGCTGCGGCGCGAAATTCGGGCCGTGGCTTGCCGCCGCTTTACACCAGGTCGCGCGATGGCGCCGCCGGGCTGAACGCCCGCGGCGCCATTTTTTTCGCGCGGCGGTTTCGGCACAGCGCTTTCGCGGGATCGCGGCGCCGCAGCGAGGCAGTACACTAACGTTCGAATCCCGGCCGAAACCTCAATCGAAACGCGCGCTTCGCGAACCTCGCCGAATCTCCATGGACTACTTCGCCGCAGTACGGGCCTTCATTCGCGCAGCGGAGCTGCAAAGCTTCAGCAAGACGGCCGGCGATCTGGCGGTCAAGACGTCGACGGTTTCGCGCTATATCAGCGAACTGGAAAAGGATCTGGGCATCGCCCTGTTCAACCGCTCGACGCGCGGGCTCGTTCTGACCGAGGGCGGCCGCCTCTTTCGCGAACACGCGCTGGTCGCGGTGCAGGCGCTCGAGGACGCGCGCGAAGTCACGTCGTCGCTCAATCGCACGCCGCAAGGCGTGTTGCGCGTGACCACGCCGCCCGCGTTCGGGCGCCGCCATATCGCGCCGCATCTGCCTGCGTTTCTCGCGCGCTTTCCCGGCATCGACCTCGATATCGTCTCGACGGACGAAACGCTCAACATGATCGACGCGGGCATCGACGTGGCGATCCGCACCGGCGTGCTGCCCGATTCTTCGTTGATGGCGCGGCGGCTTGCGCCGCATCGCCGTATCGTCTGCGGCAGCCCGGCGTATTTCGCGCGCAGCGGCGTGCCGCGCGCGCCCGCCGATCTCATGGCGCACGAGACGCTGCGCCTGCCGCTCGTGCCCGACGACAAGTGGTTTTTCACGCCCGCCGCCGCACCAACGGACGAACACGCCGCGCACGAACAAGCGGACAAACCCGCGCCCGAGCCGGCGCTCGTGGAACTGCATGGACGCCTGCGCGCCGACGACGCCGAAGCCGTGCTCGCGCTCGCGGTAGCCGGTTGCGGCGTGGCGCTTCTGCCGACCTGGCTCGCCGCCGACGACCTGCGCGCCGCGCGCTTGCAGCACGTGCTGCCGGAATGGGAGGCGCGCACCGGACGAGCCGAACCCGCGGTCTGGGCCGCCTATCCGCCCAAGAAGATCGTTTCGTCGAAGGTGCGCGCGTTCGTGGACTTTTACGCCGATACGTTCGGCGAGCCGCCCTACTGGGACGCGGAACTCGCGCGCGAACGCGCGCCGTCGAATACGCCTTAACGCGCGAAGCGGATGTCCAGCGTGCGCAGATAGGTCTGCAAGCCCGCGTCCTGGATCGGAATCACATACGCGCTGTCGTCCGTTTCATTGAAATGCGCGTGCCAGTAACCCGGCGGCGTCACGAACGCCATGCCCGCTTCCCAATCGACACGAGTGGGATTGGCGATATTGCCCTGCGCGTCCAGTTCGGTTCCGACCAGCGTGTAGACGCCCGGGCCGCCGCCCGCGATGAAGTCGAGCGCGATGGACTGGTGCCGGTGCGGCTTTTGCACCGAATGGGGCGGCACGATGCCGAACATCGCCCACAACACGTGCGTGACCGTGCGCGTCTGCGGAAAATTCGCGTTGCCCATCAGCACGCTGATGCGGTTGCGGCGCTCCGCGCCCGACTGCTCCGCGACCTGGCGCAACGCGGCCTGCGCCTCGGCGGCGGGATAGCGCGTGGCTGCGAAGCGCGGCTGCACGCCGCTCGTGCCCAGATAGGCGAGCAGGGGCGCGTCGTTGACGTAGTAGAGCGACGCCGTGGCCTCGGCGGTCAGCACGGCCGCCTCGCCGCCCGGCAGCGCGAAGAAGTCGCCCTGCGCGAACGGAAAGCGCGCCGCGCCCTGCTGCACGTTGCCCGCGCCGCCGATCACGTAGCAGACCTGCGAAGTGGCGTTGGGGTCGAGCGTCAACGCCTCGCCCGCTTCGATGTGCAGGAAATTCGCGCTCAAGCCCGGGCCGGTCGCGGGGCCGGGGCAGCCCAGTTCCGCCGACAAGTCGAGCGGCACGACGCGCGTTGCGCCATCGGCATAGAGCGACGGCGGAAAATTGCGGAACGGCACGCGCGAGATGAGCTTTGCGCCAATGGGATTGGCGGACGAGGTGTACTCGAAGAATTGCGCGTCCCCGGTCGCGGCGCGAGGTTCGGTCTGCGATTGCGCGAGCAGCGCGGCGGGCGTTCTGGTCAGCATGGTGTGCTCCTTATGACGATTGAGGGCGCTTTGCGCGGTCCCGCTGATGTCACGAGGCATCGCGAGGAACCGCATCCGAAAGCTGACCTGACTTTAGGCGCGCGGCCTCGCCGCCAGAAGTGCCGAACCTCGAAATCACCTTTGCGGAAAAAGGGCCGCGCGCGTCGCGCTTTCCCGGCAATCGCCGCGGCGAAAAAACCGGCGCCGGCAGCTTGAGGGCCGCTTGCTTTCGTTTCCGCTACAGTCGTGCTGACGAGGCGCCCGGCGCGCGCCAGGGAGACCGCAATGACAGGTTGGTGGAACCAGGTTTGGCTCACGGTGCAAAGCGAATTCGCCGATCTGAGCGAGGCGGCGAATCTGACCCAGTTGTTCATCCGGCTCGTGGTGGCGCTGGTGCTGGGCGGCGTGCTCGGTTTCGAGCGCGAGATGGCCGGCCGCGACGCGGGCATGCGCACGCACATGATGGTGTCGGTGGGTTCCGCGCTGTTCGTGCTGGTGCCGCTACAGGCGGGATTTTCGCAGGACAACCTGAGCCGCGTGCTGCAAGGGCTCGTGTCCGGCATCGGCTTTCTGGGCGCGGGCGCGATCATGAAGCTCAGCGCCGAGCGCGAAGTGCGCGGCCTGACGACGGCGGCGAGCCTCTGGGTGGCCGCCGGCATCGGCATGGCGGCCGGCATGGGCCGCGAATCCACTGCCATTTTCAGCCTGGCGATTGCCCTGCTGATCCTTTCCGGCGCGCGCCTGTTCAGAAACGCCTCGCCGCACGACAAGGACCCATTGCGCTAACTTCGCCACGCGTTTGCCGGGACCACCATGGAAAACCTCCTCGCCCTCGCGGCGGACCCCGCAGTCTGGGCGGCGCTCGTCACGCTCATCGTCATGGAAGTCGTGCTGGGCATCGACAACCTGATCTTCATCTCGGTTCTGACCAACAAGCTGCCGCTCGAACAGCGGGCGCGCACGCAGCGCATCGGCATTCTGCTCGCGCTGCTGATGCGGCTCGGCCTGCTCGGCACCGTTGCGTGGATCGCGCGGCTCACGGAACCCGCGTTCACCGCTTTCGGTCACGGCTTTTCGTGGCGCGACATCGTGCTTGCGGCGGGCGGCCTCTTTCTCGTCTGGAAAGCGACGACGGAAATTCGCCATCACGTCGCGCACGCCGCGCACGACGACGGCAACGACGCCACGGCGCGCGCGCCGAAAGCGCTGTCGTTCGGCGCGGCGATCGGCCAGATCGTGCTGCTCGACATCGTGTTTTCCATCGACAGCATCATCACGGCGGTGGGCATGACCGAGCATCTGCCGATCATGATCGCGGCCGTCATCGTGGCCGTTGCCGCGATGATGTTCGCCGCGCAGCCGCTCTCGCGTTTCATCGAGCGGCATCCGACCGTCGTGATGCTGGCGTTGAGCTTCCTGCTCGTGATCGGCATGACGCTGATCGCCGAGGGTTTCGGCACGCACGTGCCCAAGGGATACATTTACGCGGCGATGGCGTTTTCCGCGCTCGTGGAGGGCTTGAACATGCTCGCGCGCCGCGCGCGGCGCGATTGACCGAACCGGCTTCACGCGCGTCACGGGCGGCAAAAAAAAGCCCGCGTTTTTATGCGGGCTTCACCTTCGCGGGGCCGCTCGCGGCGGCACGCTCACGAACCGCCGTTCATCGCGGCAATGGTCGTTTTTCACATCCTGGCGCGCTGGTCTCCTCGCCGAATGTGCCCTCGGAATGGGTCTATCGTGACCTTTCGATTGACTGACGACCACCAGGAAAACCACCGATCAAGTTTTGGGCGCGCGGCCAGCAATTCATGGCGCGCATCGACACGCTCGACGTGCTCGACGTGCTCAACGTGCTCGTGAATGCGGCGGGCGTGGCGCGCCCGTTCGACGAATACCGCGACGAGGTGTTTCGCGAAGTGCTCGACGTGACTCTCACGGCGGCCATGCGTCTTTCGATGGCCGCGCGCGCGCAGTTCGAACGCGCGGGGCGTTCAACGGGCAGTCGCCGCAGGGTAACGAGCGGTGATCGCGCGAGGCGCCGGCGCGAAAGTTCGGCAACGTCAGGAGGCCGCGCTCAACTCGCCGTCGAGCGCGGCCACGCCTCGGCGCCTAGAACTTGTGACGAATGCCGATACGCGCCACGAACTGATTGCCGTTCGACGAAATGGCCGTGGTATCGGTAATGGCCGCCACCGCCGCGCCGCCCGTGGAGTCCTCGCCGAGCGCTCGCTGATAAAGCGCCAGCACGTACACGTCGGTGCGCTTGGACAGCGAGTAATCGAGCGACGCGTCGTATTGCAGATACTTCGCGCGATCGACCGAATCGCCGTTCTGCTCGGTCAATCCATTACGCGTCACGTAGTCGGCCGCCACGATCATGCGCAGCACCGGCGAAAAGCGATAAAGGACATTGACCTGCACGTCGTTGAACGTCGCCGTGCTGCCTCGCGAGTAGCCGGAAGCCGGTCCTTTCGCGCCCGCCGGCATGGGATTGCTGCCGAGATTCATGAACTTCGCGTTCGTATACGTGGCGCCCAGCGTGGCCGGCCCGAACGTATAAGCCCCGCCGAAGTCGATGATTTGAAACGTGTTCGCGCTCATGAAGCCGGAGTAGATCGGCGTCATCAAGGTTTCGGGCAAGCTCGAAGCGCTCGTGCTGAACATGCCCGTGCCCGGATTGCGCGCGTTCAGGTACGCCGCGCCCAGAGAGACCGGCCCTTGGTTATAGGACGCGCCGAGCGACCAGATCTGGTTGTTGCTGAAGTTGCCGGCCGTGCCGCCAAGACTGTACGTGCCGCCGAACTTGAAACCGCCATACGTGGGACTCGCGTACTTGATGGAGTTGTTCGAGTGGTAGTCGATGTTCGAGTTGTCGAGGTCGCCGGGGTGCGCGCCGTACACGCCCGCGCCCAGTTGGCCTGCCGCGAGCGGCGCCGCGTAATCGAACACCGAATCGTACTGGCGGCCGAGCGTGAGCGTGCCATATTGGCTCGCAATCCCCACCCACGCCTGGCGGCCGAACATCAGGCCGTTTTGGCTCAAGCCGCCGCTATTCAGATTGAAACCGTTTTCAAGAGTGAATACCGCTTTCATGCCGCCGCCGAGGTCTTCACTCCCCGTTAGCCCGAAACGGTTGCCCTGCATCACGCTCGAAGCCATCTGATACACATGGCCACCTTTATTATTGGTGATCATGTCCAGACCTTCGTCGATGATGCCATACAGCGTGACGCTGCTTTGTGCGTGTGCGGCGCTCGCGAGCGAACCGAGCGCAACGAAGGCGACGATTGTTTTTTTCATAAGAAAGAGGATGTTGTGCTTGCGTCTCGAAACGACGATCAGCGTGTCGTCGGGCTTTTTCTTCTCTTACCACCAGCGCATGCCGCTTTATCCAGATTACTCAGGATTCCGTATTGATTACGCGAAACGGCGCTGTCTCCAGCCGCGCGCTTTATCCGCTCAATTAAGGGGAATCCCCGTCCTGCTTCAAGGTCTCCATAATCCGCAAACCGACAGGATTTCGTAATAAAACTGGTTGCGGACGCAACACGTTTAAGAATGCCACTAGTCAACACGCACTTAAATCAGGGTAATTACGGGAGTCTTTTATGCTTGACGTTTTGATTGACCGACTAGAAGCAGTCGAATAACCGCTTTCGAGTTATTTGAAATGGCAGTGAGTGGACTTCGCCAAAAACGCCGTTAAAGCCGGGTTCTCGCGTGATCGCGCCCCGCCCACGAATACGGCACGCGTAAGTCATTATTCATGTTCCGATAAAGCCGGTTGCCGCCGGGCTCATTCGCGGCGGCATGGCGGCATGGCGGCATGGCGGCACGATAGTTATCGTTGTTATCGGCCCGTCGTTAAACGTCGCTTGCCAGCGCCGCGATCTTCACGTTCGGCAAATACGTCAACACAGTGGGCGCCAGCAGCAGTTTGGCCGCGCGCACGCCTGCGCCCATCACCACCTGCTCGCGCTGCATGACGGCTTCGTCGACGAGCACGAGCCAGTCTTTCGGTGCGCCAAACGCGGTAATGCCGCCGAATTCCATTCCCGTCAATTCGACAGCCGCCTCGCGTTTGGCGAACGAGAGGCGCTGCGCGCCCAGTTCGGCCTTCACCGCGCCGTTGATGTCGAGCCGGCGCGAGCCCAGCGTGACGATGGCCGCATGGTGGTCCGCGCCCTCCTTGCGATAGCGCAGCACGATGGTGTTGGCGCAGTCCTCGAGGCCGAAACCATAGCGCTCGCTGAACTGCGCGGTATCGGAGGCATGGTCGTCGACGAGAAAAACCGTCATGTTCTTGCCGGTTAGCTCCGCCACTACCGTTTCCGGCAAATATCGGCCGTATTCCGCTTCGGGAACGACTTCCAGATTACGCAACGGTTCGCTCATGGTTTGCGTCTTTCCTTCCTGTCGCGAGACGCCGCGAACCTCACGGTGCGCCGCGCATCGTCATTGAAAAATTGCCCACGCGAATGTTACCGGGAAGGCGGCCGGCCCGCAGGCCGCGCATTGCGATGCCGCGCACGGGCGTCGTCATGGGAGGCGCGAGCCGGCGCGGGCCGCGGCAAGTTTCGTCGACGACCGCCCCGGCGTTTGTATTGGCACGGCGCCGTCGAGCGCGCGGCGCAATCCGCTCAGCAGCCGTTTGCCCGCGACGCTTAAGCCGTGCGGGAAAACCGCTGCCCGAGCTCACGCAGCCAGGCGAGAAAAAGCTGAATGGCCGGTTCCTCAAGACGCGTCTTGCGGACATAGCTGCAATAGCGCCATGCGGGCAACGCGGGACCGTCGAACGGAAACACGAGGCGCCCCTCTTCCACGTCGAGCGCGACGAGCGCGGTCGGTCCCATCGCGACACCAAGGCCGTCGATCGCGGCTTGCAGCGTCAAATAGAAGTGATCGAACTGCTGCGCGTGCCGCACCACGAGTCCGGGCTTGCCGCTTGCCGCAAGCCATTGCGCCCAAAGCGAGGGATACGTCGCGCTGTGCAGCAGCGTGTGATGCGCGAGATCCGCGACGCGCCGCAGCGGCTGCGCTTCGAGCAACCTGGGTGAGCAGACCGGCAAGCGCACTTCCGACAAGAACTCGTCGGCCGCATAAGCCGCCGACTTCTGCTCGCTGCCGCGAATCGCCACATCGCATTCCTCGCCGAGTTTTTCGATGGGTTCTTCCGATGTCGTGAGCCGGATTTCCACGGCCGGATGCGTCAGTTGAAAACCGGAAAGCTGCGGCAACAGCCAGCGCAGCGCAAACGTGGTGGGCGCATTCACGCGCACGATCTGTTGACGCGTGGCGCGCAACTGCTCGTGCGTGGCCAATGCGATGCGGTCGAGCGCCGCCGCTATCTCGGGCAAATACGCGCGCCCGGAAGCGGTAAGCACGACGCGCCGCCCGCGCCGCTCGAACAGCGCATGCCCGAGCCACGCTTCCAGTTGCGCCACCTGCCGGCTCACGGCGCCGTGCGTGACGCAAAGCTCCTCGGCCGCCACGGAAAAACTCTCCGCGCGAGCGGCGGCTTCGAATACGCGCAGGGCGTTCAACGGCGGCAGACGACGTGGCATGGCGCGAATCCTATGTGACTTTTCCTGACAAGTACGTTGAGTTTATATCGCTTTTCGCGGCATAACGAGCGCTCTATATTGAGCCCTTTCGCAACGGCTTCGCTTTGGAATCTGTTCGATAAATTCACCAGGGAGCAACGGATGTCGAATGTCGTCGTGGTCGGCGCGCAGTGGGGCGACGAGGGAAAGGGCCGTATCGTGGATTGGCTCGCCGAGAAGGCGGACATTGTCGCCCGTTATAACGGCGGCCACAATGCGGGGCACACGCTGGTCGTGGACGGTCGAACGTACAAGCTCGCGCTGCTGCCGAGCGGCGTGGTGCGCGGCAAGCCGGGACTGATCGGCAACGGCGTCGCGCTCGATCCCGAAGCGCTGCTCGCCGAAATCGACCGCATGGCCGCGCTGGACGTTCGCGTCACGCCGGAGCTGCTGCACATTGCCGAAACGGCCACGCTGGTGCTGCCGGTCCATCGCGCGATCGACGCGGCCCAGGAGCGTTTGCGCGCGCAGCCTATCGGCACCACGTTGCGCGGCATCGGTCCTGCTTACGAAGACAAGGTGGGCCGCCGCGCGCTGCGCGTGTGCGATCTCGCGCAACCCGAATTGCTCGCGCAAAAGCTCGACGGGCTGCTCGCGCACCATAACGCGTGGTTTCGCGGTCTTGGCCTCGAACCGGTCCCGCGCGAGCCGATGCTGAGCGCCCTGCTCGCCATGGCGCCGCGCATCCTGCCGTTCGTGGGGCGCGTCTGGGAGCGGCTCGATCGCGCGCTTTCCTCGGGTCAGCGCGTGGTGTTCGAAGGCTCGCAGGCGGTCATGCTGGACGTCGATTGGGGCAGTTATCCCTACGTCACTTCGTCGAGCACCGTGGCGGCCGGCGCGGCCAGCGGCGTGGGTCTCGCGCCCTCGCGGCTCGGGCGCGTGCTCGGCGTCAGCAAGGTCTACGCGACGCGCGTGGGCGAAGGCCCGTTTACCTCGGAAGTGACCGGCGCGCTCGGCGACGAACTGCGCCGGCGCGGCGGCGAATACGGCGTCAACACGGGCCGCCCGCGCCGCTGCGGCTGGCTGGACACGGTGCAATTGCGCCAGAGCGGCAAGGTGGCGGGCATCGACCTGCTCGCGCTGACCAAGCTCGACGTGCTCGACGGTTTCGAGTCGATCGAACTGTGCGTGGGCTACGAACTCGATGGCGCGCGCATCGACTACCTGCCCGCCAGCGACGCCGAGCAGCAGCGCCTGCGCCCCATTCTCAAGCGCTTCGCCGGTTGGCAAGGTTCGACGCGCGGCGTGCGCGCGTACGGCGATCTGCCGCGCGAGGCCGTGGCGCTGATCGAGGCGATTCAGCATGAGGCGGGCATTGCCGTGGCAATGGTCACCACCGGCCCCGAGCGCGACGACGCGATCGTTCTGCAATCGCCGTTTGGCGCGGCGGACGGCGCGCAGCGTTGAGCGAAGGCGCGATGCGTGGGCGGCAGCACGAGCGGGCGCTTTGTCCGCGCCGCCTGAAATGCGCCGACGCGTTCGCGCAAGCGGCTGCGCGAGTTCGTCGGGTCACGCGCAAATCGGTACGTAGAACACGGCGTTGCGCCTTCATGAAACTTCGCGTTTCCGCGATAAAGACGCTTGTTTTTTATTGCGCCGCGAGGCGTAAGCGGGCCGGAAAATCGGCTCGACCGTTAGTCGCATATCAAGCGCCGGCGCGGTCCATCGACATCGCTAATCCAGCCCGGCGACGTTCCCGCCGCGCGTACCGGCTACGCGGCATGCGATCCATCGACGGAGAGCGTATCGGCGAAACGCGCAACGCGAACCGGGCGTGCGGACCAAGGAACGCGCAACGAAGGCGCAACGAGTACGCAACGAATGCGCAACTACGCGCGGCACCTTGCTGCGGTATAGTCGCGCGATCACCCGCGCGGCGCGCGACAGCGCCGCACGACAAGCACTTTTATTCATCCTCAATCCGGAACCCGACTCCATGGATCGCATGGCCGCAATGGAAACCTTCGTTGCCGTGGTGGAAGCGGGCTCGTTCTCGGCTGCGGCGCGACGTCTCCAGATCGGACAACCGGCCGTTTCCAAGTCGATCGCGCAACTCGAAGAACGTCTGAACGCGCGCCTGCTGTTGCGCTCGACCCGCGGTCTCACGCCCACCGACGCGGGTCAGCGCTTCTACGAGCATGCCCGCCTCGCCATCGAGGAAGCCGAGCGCGCCGAACATTCGGTGCGCGAGTCGTCGGGCGGACTTTCCGGCAGGTTGCGCGTGGGCGCGGCCGTGACGTTCGCGAGACTGCACGTCATTCCCGCGCTGGGCGCGTTTCTCGAACAGCACCCCGCGCTCGACGTGGAAATCGTGATGGACGACCGGCCGATCGACCTGCTCGAAGAAGGCGTGGACGTCGCGTTGCGCATGGGCCGGCTCGACGACTCCGCCATGACGGCGCGCCGCATCGTAAGCGGAAAGCGGCTCGTGGTCGGCACGAAAGACTACTTCGCCCGGCATGGCGTGCCGCGCACGCCCGCCGATCTCAGCCAGCATCACGCCGTCGTTCACGCGATGCGCAGCGGCGGAGACTCGTGGGCGTTCAGCCACGCGGACGGCACCGAAGCCGCCGTCACCGTGTCGAGCCGCGTGCGCTTCAGCGCCGCCGAAGGCATGCGCGCGGCCGTGCTCGCGCACATGGGTCTGGCGGTGGCGTCGGAGTGGATGTTCGCGCCGGAACTCGCGAACGGCTCGGTGCAGGCGGTGCTGACCGACTGGACGCTGCCCGGCGTCGACGTGTGGGCCGTGTTTCCTTCCGGCCGCATGGCCACGACGAAGGCGCGCGCCTTTGTCGCCTTCGTCGAAAGCCTCTTTGCCGACAACGGCAACCGCGCGGCCTCAAATGCCGGCCTTGCCGACTGAAGCGCCGCCGTCGACAAAGAGCGTCTGCCCGGTGATGAAACCGGCATCGTCCGAAAGCAGGAATGCGATTGCGGCGGCGATCTCGTCCGGCTTGCCGAAGCGCTTCATCGGCACCGCCGAAAGATAACGCTGCTCGCCTTCGCTTCCGGGCGGATTATTGGCGCGGAATAATTCGGTTTCGGTGGGACCGGGCGCGACCGAATTCACGGTGATGCCCGTCGTCGCGAGTTCGAGCGCCCACGTGCGCGCGAAACTCACGAGCGCGGCCTTGGCGGCGGCATAAGCGGTGCGCTGCGTCACGCCCAATATCGTCAGACTGGAGAGGTTGACGATGCGCCCCCAGCCGCGCTCGCGCATGCCCGGCAAGAACGCCTGCACGGTCTGAACGGCCGGATGAAGGTTCACGGAAAAGACTTCGTCGAGCGCGTCGAGATCGACTTCGTCGACGCGTTGCGGCCGCACCAGGCCGACGTTGTTGACGATGCCGTCCACCGGGTAACGCCGCGCCAGTTCGCGCAACGCCGCTTCGGTGGCTGCGCGATCGCCGAGGTCCAGCGTAATGAGTTCGCCCGGAAACTTCGCTTGCGCGCGAGCCATGCCGATCACCCGATGCCCCGCCGCGACGAGACGTTCGCTGAGCGCAAGGCCGATGCCTTTGGTGGCACCCGTCACCAGAAAAACGCGTTGAGTCATGATGTGAATTGAAACGATAAGGCCACGAGAAAGAAAGCCGCCCGAAGGCGGCACTACGCGCGCGCTCGCTCAAGCCTTCGCGCTCGCACGCTCCAGCACCGGGAACATCTCGACCGGATCAGGACGATGCGTGTAGTCGGGATTGACCTCGGAATACAGCACGATTCCATCCTGGCCGATCACGTAGCGCGCCGGCATCGGCAGCGTCCATGCCGGGTCGGCATTGAACGCCGGCAGATCGTTTTTCAGCGCCTTGTAGAGATCGACGAGATAGTCGGGCAGCGCGAAACGCAGGCCGAACGCCGCGCCCACCTCGCCATGCACGTCGCTCAGCACGGGAAACTCCAGCTTGTTGTCGCGCACCGACTTGCGGCTGTTCACCGCCGTCTGCGGCGAGATGGCGACGACGCTCGCACCGTACGCTTCGATTTGCGGCAGCACGTCGTTGATCGCCTGCAACTCGAGGTTGCAGTACGGGCACCACACGCCGCGATAAAACGTGACGACGAGCGGACCGCGCCGCAGCAACCCGGCCGACGACACCGCGTTGCCCTCCTGGTCCTGGAGCGAGAAGCCCGGTGCGCGATCGCCGGCCTTGATCGCGCGAGCCGCCTGGCCGCTCGCGATCAGTTCCGCCGTGGCGCGCTCCATGATCGGGTGAATTTCGGGCGGCGCATGGTACGGCGGCTTGCCGCCCTTGAAGTCGGCCTTGAAGGCGTCGAGTTTGTCTTGCAGCGACATGGTCGTTCTCCTGTATCGAAAGCGTGAAATGGCATTCAGACGCCGGACGCGGCCGCCCCTTGCAACGTGCCCGGCGTGCCCGGCCTGGTCCATTCATTGCCCTTCATGAAGGCGTCGTAAGGCGTATGAACGAGGTGATTCGTGTAGTTGCTCATTACCTTCGTTGCCACGCCGAGAATCACTTCGAACACATTGCGCCGCGTGTAGCCCGCCGCGATAAATGCTTCGATGTCCGAATCGTCGGCAAAGCCCCGCTCGCGCACCACGATCGTCGCGAAGCGATGCAGCGCTTCAAGCTTCGCATCGGGCAGCGCGGTGCCGGCGCGCAATGCGTCGATGACGGCCGGGTCCATCTTGATCATCTTCGCGAGCGTGCTGTGGCCGGCCATGCAGTAATGGCAGTCGTTTTCGAAGTTCGCTGTGAGATAGACCACCTGCTGCTCGTGCGGCGTCAGCGTGCTTTTGGAGAACAGATCCCAAAGCGCGGAATAACCCGCCAGCAGTTCGGGCGATTCCGCCATGTACGACTGCAAGTTCGGCACGAAGCCGAATGCGGCTTGCGTGCCTTCGAGCAGCGGGCGCGAGTCGGCCGGCGCGTTTTCGACGGAGTAGGCGTTGAAGGTGTTCATCGTGGTTTCCTCGGTGGGTGAGCGATGAACACATGATGGAGCGGCGGCCCGGCCCGAAGAAGGCCGGTGCCGGCGATAGCAGTTATTCCTCGCGGGAATGGGAGTGGGGATGGGGATGGGAATGCGAGTGCGAATGCCGATGCGCGCCGGACGCGCCGCCGTTCATCATCCGCATCATGTCCGGGCCGCCGGTGCGCAGAAACACCACGGCCAGCACCGCGAACACGCCCGCGAAGCCCAGATCAAGCACCGCCGTGTAATTGAAGTGAATCGCCATCTCGACCGGCGCCGCGTGCCGATGCTCGGGCACCCAGCCCAAAGCGCGAAACAGCAGCTCGACCGCGAGCGAAGCGACCACCATCGCCGCATAGAACACGGCGACCATGAACACCGTCATGCGCGAGCCGTAATACTTGCGGTAAATATTGACGATGGGCGGAATCAGCAAATCGCCGAAGATGAACGCCGCCACGCCGCCGAAGCTGATGCCGCCATTCCACAGCACCGCTGCGAGCGGCACGTTGCCCACCGAACACGTGAACGAAATCACGGCGATAAGCGGCCCGACGAATGCGCCCCACACCATCGCGAGCGCGGGATGGTCGACGAAGAAAAAGCGCTGCCAGAACGCGGCGGGCACCCAGGCGGCCAGCGCGCCGGCCACGAGCAGCCCCGTGCCGATATCGCGCCAGAGCATCGCCCAGTTCATCATGTAATGGTGGCTCACGGCGATCCAGCCTTCCTTC
Source organism: Paraburkholderia sp. J41 (assembly GCF_905220235.1). Classification (NCBI taxonomy): domain Bacteria; kingdom Pseudomonadati; phylum Pseudomonadota; class Betaproteobacteria; order Burkholderiales; family Burkholderiaceae; genus Paraburkholderia; species Paraburkholderia sp. J41. Next base: position 208,211 of record NZ_CAJMZE010000007.1, read on the forward strand.
GATACGATGCGCGCCGTCCACGCGCCGCCGGCCGGCGCCATCGACATGTCGGCGTGGCCTTCCATCTTGCCGCGCGCCTCGCCGCGTGCGCGCTCGACGGCGCGCCGCTTCGGCGCATCGCGCAGGAACAGGCGAAACAGCACCGCCAGCACGACGATCATGACGGGTCCGCCGACGAATTCCGCCGCCGCGAATTGCCACGACACGAGCACCCAGAGCAGCACGCCGAGTTCGAGCACGAGATTGGTGGCCGCGAACTGAAACGCCATCGCCGCCGTGAAATCGGCTCCCTTGCGCACGAGCGAACGCGCCATCGCAACGGCGGCATACGAGCACGACGACGAGGCCGCGCCGAACAGACTGGCGCGCAGGATCGAACGCGGCGCGGCGTCGGGCAGCAGTTTCGACATCTCGCCGCGCGAGACCATGACTTCCACGACCGCCGAAAACAGGAAGCCGAGGCTCAAGCCCCAGAACAATTGCCAGAGCATCGCGAACGCCATCCATAACGCGTGCCCCAGGGCGAAAACGACATGCATGATAATCTCCCGGCGGCCCGGCTCCTTGCCGCCATTGCGAACCTCGCCGCGATATCGACGCAATACCAAAGCATATCGACGCAATACCGCCGCAATGCCACCGCAAGCGCAACCCGCTCGCCCGGCCCTGCTTGAAGGAAACGACATGAGTGCAAGCAAACCCACGAAGCGCAAGGCGCCCAGCAAGCTGGACCTCCAGGCGATGTCGGCGTTCCGTTACGACTTGCGCAAGTTCCTGCGCGCCTCGGAAGAAATCGCCAATGCGGCGGGAATCACCACGCTCCAATACCAGTTGCTTTTACACGTGCGCGGGTTTCCCGAGCGGCAATGGGCCACGGTGGGCGAGTTGGCCGAACGCCTTCAGGCCGCGCCGAACGGCACGGCGGCCCTCGTCTCGCGCTGCGAATCGGCCGGACTCGTGACGCGCAAGCCCGATCCCGCCGACCGCCGCCAGGTCCAGGTGCATCTCACGGCAGCGGGCGAACAGTTGCTGCTCGACCTCGCCGCGAAGCACAAGGCGATTTACGGCGTATTTCGCTGGGTATTCAACGGCCCCGACAGCCCAGGCGGATAGTTCCCGCCGCCGGGGCGCCACGCCAATTTATGTCACAATATGCCTAAACTGGTATTTTTCGCCTCTCGCCCATGCGCTTTCTTTCGATGTTTCAAAGCCCCAGGCTGCTGCGCAGGCAGCGGCGCTGGCTTTATTTCGGCATGTTCTGGCTCGGCGCCGTTGCAACGGGTCTCGTTGCGGTGCTTTATGCGCGGCTGATCGATTTCGGCTACGAGATGTTCCTGCACGCCACGGCCCGCGCGCCGTGGCTGCCGCTCATCGTGACGCCCGCGTTCGCCGCGCTGGGCGTCTGGATCACGCGCCGGTGGTTTCCGGGCTCGGAAGGTAGCGGCATTCCGCAAGTGATCGCTTCGCTGCACGACGTGCGCGAACTGGGCCCGCGCCTGCTGACGCTGCGCATCCTCGTCGGCAAGATCGCCATCTCGTTCCTCGCCATTCTCGGCGGCTTCACGATAGGGCGCGAAGGCCCGACGATCCACGTGGGCGCGGCGCTCATGTACTCGTTGCGGCGCTGGTATCCCGCGCGGCTGCGCAGCAGCGTCTACGGCGTCGGTCTCGAACACAAGCTGGCGCTCGCGGGCGCGGCTGCCGGTCTTTCGGCGGCGTTCAACGCGCCGCTCGCCGGCGTCGTGTTCGCCATCGAAGAACTCGCGCGCAGCTTCGAAGCGCGCACGAGCGGCGTCATCATCACGGCCATCATCTTTGCCGGCGTCGTTTCGCTCGCGCTGCAAGGCAATTACGTCTACTTCGGCACGATCGCCATTCACGGCAATCTGCCCGACCTGCTCTTTGTCGCGGTCGTTCTGGTCGGCGTCGTCGCGGGACTCGCGGGCGGTGTGTTCTGCTGGCTGCTGCTCAACACGGCGCGATGGATGCCGGGGCGTCTCCACGCGCTGCGCATGAACCAGCCGGTCGCCTTTGGCGCGGTATGCGGGCTGTTTATCGCCATCATCGGCGTGGCGACCGGCGGCCACCTTTTCGGCAGCGGCTACGCCGAAGCGCGCGGCATGCTGGAGGGCCACGTGCAGCTTGGCGCGGCTTATCCGCTGCTCAAGATGGCTTCGATGGTGGGTTCCTATCTGCCCGGCACGCCCGGCGGCCTGTTCGCGCCCTCGCTCGCCATTGGCGCGGGCATCGGCAACGCGCTGCACATGGTTTTCGGGAACATGCAGTTGCCGATGCTCATCGCGCTCGGCATGGTCGGCTATCTGGCCGCCGTGACGCAAAGCCCGATCACGGCGTTCGTCATCGTCATCGAAATGATCGACGGGCACGCACTCGTGATCTCGTTGATGGCAACCGCGCTCATTTCGAGCCAGGTTTCGAAACTGTTCGCGCCGCCGCTCTATGAGGCGCTTGCGCAACGGTATCTGCGCAAGTCGTAACCGGCGCTTCTCGCGGCCGCGCGGTGTTTCGCGTTGCGTGCGCTCGCATTCGATAAAATTCGACGAAAAACCGCGCGCCATGCGCAAGTCTCTAGCCAACTCCATCATGAAACCAACGCTCGTTTCGCTTCTGCTGATTGCTTGCGCCGCAACCGCGCACGCGCAGCCGTGCCCCCACGGCGCGCCGGTGCGCGTGGTGGGCGACGTGCCCGCCGCGATCAGCTATGACGTGTTCAGCCACCTCTATCCGCTCAATGCCGATGTTCTCGCGCGCATGACGGCCGCGCAGCAGGTCACGATGATTCCTGACGGCACCGTGGTCTGCACGATCACCGACGACGGCGTGCCCAATCCGGGCGCGGTACTCGTCGCCGGGCCGGGCGGACGCATGAATTACTGGGTGTCGAACGCTTCAGTGAAGCCGCTGCGCTAAGCGATTCCGCAGGCGCGCGGTCGCGCGTGCCGCGACGCGCGAAATAGTCAGGAATCCAGATAAATTCACGCACGGCATTCCATTGCAACGATGCCGCGCAATTCACACAATGCGCGCACTCCGCGCACAATGCGCGCAAATCCGCGCACGACAAGCCGCTCAAAAAGGGAGCGATCTACCGGCATCGTTTATCGAATTCGTCTGATTCAGATCGAAACAGGCCGCGCCTATCCTGACATCTGTTCACTCAATTCCGATGGAGAAAGCCATGAGCCCGTTTTCCCTGCTCGACGTTTCGCTGCTTCGTGCGCGCGATCATTCGATCGCCGATCAAGAATCGGCACTGAAAACGGGCACTTGCGCGCTCCTGCAACCGCGCTCCGCGCCCGCCGCCGCCAGCGAACGCAGCGGCCACACATTCGCCCTCACGGGCGCGATCTTCGCCGGCATTCTCATGTCGTTCGGCGCGCTGGCGGCATCGCAAGTGATGTTCTCCGATAACGCCGCGCCCGCGCATTCGCGCAGCACGCGCTAACCGTTGCAACGCGATCGTTCGCGTCGAACCCGGCCGTTTGCTCGCCGCGCATTCCGCGCGTCGTCGGCAGCGGGATCGGGATCTCGGCACGCGTCCCGCGTGCCTGTTTTCGAGCGAAGCGGCACGAGTCGCGATGAAACTCGCGCTCGTCCGCCAGTCGGCTCAAGAGAGTAGGAAAATGATCACTTCTTTTCAAACGTGGATCCGTACCCAAGCGCAACGCAACGATCCGGTGGGCCGGTTTGCGCGCGATTTTGGCGGTGACGACCGCGCGCCCGAAGGAATCTGGCGAGCAAACTGGCTCGACCATCTGATGATCCGCAATGCCGATATGGCCGCGATGGTCGCCTTCGAAGATGCCTGGAACGAATACAGCGTGTTGTTTCTCGAGAAGTATCGGTAATTGCCGTCGAACCGCTCTGCTCTCCTGATCAATCACGAACGCTTCGCCGCGCGGCTCGCCATCGCCCGCATCAGCTCGCGATCCCGCCAGCGCACACGTTCTTCCCAGCGTTCTATCGGCAACAGCGCGCGCCGCTGGCCATTGACTTCGCTCACGAGTTCCGGCGTCCACGGGTCGCTTTGTCCGCGGCTTGCGCCCATGCGCTCGTAGGCGGCGCCCATGCGCGCCGCGTGCGCCTCGATGCCGCCGCGCACGTTCAGATCGCTCGTTTCGAATGGCCCGATCACGGACCAGCGCAAACCGAGTCCATCGCGCACGACGCGGTCGATATCGTCCACGCAAGCCACGCCGTCGCGCACGAGACACCACGCCTCGCGCAGCACCGCGCCTTGCAGCCGGTTGAAAACGAAGCCCTCGATCTCCTTTTCCACGCGCACGGCGCTCATGCCCGCCGCCTCGTAGCAGGCGAGCGCGCGCTCGACCACGGCGCGGTCGGTGAAAGGCGCCGGCACGATCTCGATGACCGGAATCAGATACGGCGGATTGCCCGGATGCGCCACGAGGCAGCGCGCGCGGCCAGCCAACGTCTGCGCGAAACTCGACGTGACGAGCGCCGACGACGCGCTTGCCAGAATGGCATCGGCGGGCGCAAGGCGGTCAAGATCGGCGAAGAGGCGCGCTTTCAGCTCGCGCTGCTCCGGCGCGCACTCCTGCACGAGCGACGCGTTGGCGACGGCGTGCGCGAGATCGGCGCAGACCTCGACGCGCGCCAGCACCGCATCGTTCGTCTCTTCGATCAACCCGTATTCGCGCAGATCGGAAAGCCGCGCGCCGATCTCGTCGGCGATAGCGTCACGCCGCTGCGGCGAGGCGTCGTATATCTTCACGCGCCGGCCCGCCCGCGCGAACACGATCGCAAATCCCACGCCGATACTGCCGCCGCCAACGATGGCAATCTCCCGCTCCGCCCCGCTCGTCCCCATGCTCTTTCCTCCGTTGATCCCAGTGATGCGATGTCGTGCCCACGCGCCCGCATCGCTATAGCCGCACGCGCATGACCACGCTGCGCGCCGCACCGGTGCGAATGCGCCACGCGCCTTCGAGACGGCGATCGCACCCGGCGTCGCCGGTATCGACAAACAGCCGTCCGTCCGCCAGCGAGGTCAGCTTGGCGAGACTCGCGATCACGTCGATGCGCTCGCGCGGCACGCGTGCGAGCACGCGCGCGCTGATCGGTTGATTGCCGCGCCCGAAGAGGCAGCCCTGACGCCCGATCACGCCCACCACGATGGCCGCATCCGGCCAGCGTGCAAGCAGATCGAGCAGCGCGCGCTCGGACAAATCGCGGCCCGCCAGATCGCCGTTCACGATCGCATCCACGCCGAGCCGGGAACCGGCCACGCCCGCGAGTTCGCACAGGCGCGCCATGGTCGTGCCGGGCCCGACGATATAGAGCCGGTCGCGCACCATCTCGCGCACGTAGCGCAGGCACGCGCCGTCCAGCTCGCTATCGCTCGCCGCCGGCACGTTCGCCTTCGACGCCTGCATGCGCAAACGATCGACGGGCGCGAGCACTTCGCCGTAAAGCCGCGTTGCGGGCACATCGCGGCGCAGCGACGCTTCGTCGAGGTCGAGCAGTTCGACGCGGTGCGTGGCGAAGGCGCCGCGCGCGCAAGCCGCCGCGAGTTCGCCGCCGCGCTGAACGGAGGTGGCGAACACGCCCGAGTACATCTTCACGCCGCACGGCAGGCCAATCACGGGCACGGCGCCACTTTCGCCGGCTTCCTTCATGGCCTCGGCCACGTCGCGCGCCGTGCCGTCGCCGCCGCCGAACACGATCAGTTGCGCGCCGCCCGCGAGCATGGCGCGCACCGCCGCGCGCGTGTCGCGCGCACCGGTTGCCTGCGCATACCCGGCTTGCGCGCCGGGCGGCGTGTAGACGACGCGCGCGGGAATGCCGGCCGCTTCGCAACTCGCCGCGCCCATCGCACCCGCGGCGGTCAACACCATGCAATCCACGCTGCGCAACGCCGATAAAGCGCGCCCCACGCGCTCGCCAGCGTGCGCGCGTGCGCCAAGTGTGCGCGCGCTGGCCACGATTTGCGCGCCATCGCTGCCCTTCAGCCCGACTGCGCCGCCCATTCCGGCGTACGGATTCACGATGACGCCCAGCACAAATTTCATGGATATGTTCGCGGCCAGCGCCGCCGCCGAGTGAAGCAACACGTCGCTTGCGACATTGAATTTGACTGCGTATATTGTGCGCCATACAAACATTAGTGCGCAATATAAACTTTTCTCATGACGCTGAGCGTCGGGAGGCTCGTCTGGCAATGTCGATTCACGCCCATCCTTTCATGGCCAATTCGGTCGACGCGGTTGTCGACGAGATGCTCGGCGCCATTGGCGCCGCGCGCATCGACGACCTGTTCGCGCAGATTCCCGCCGATCATCGCGCGCGCGAGCCGCTGCAACTCGAAGCGGCGCTCCCCGCCGAAGCCGACCTGCGCCGCGATCTTCAAAACCTGCTCTCGCGCAACGCGCATTGCGCGGATTACCTGAGCTTTCTCGGCGGCGGCTGCTGGCAGCACCACGTTCCGGCCGTGTGCGACGAGATCGTTCGGCGCAGCGAATTTCTCACTTCGGTCTGGGGCACGCCTTCGTCCGATCACGGCCGTTATCAGGCATGGTTCGAGTTTTGCAGCCAGCTCGGCGAACTGGTCGATTGCGACCTGGTCGGCCTGCCGGTCTACACGTGGGGATGCGCCGCGGGGCACGCGCTGCGCATGGCCGCGCGGCTCACCGGGCGGCGCGAAGTGCTCGTGCCCGAGGCGATGGACCGCGAGCGGCGTCTCGTCGTCGACACCTATTGCGAGCCGCCGCACATGCCGAATCACCTGCGCGTGATAACCGTGCGCCACGACCGCCGCACGGGCGGCATCGACATGGACGATCTCGCGGCGAAGCTCGGCCCGCAAACGGCCGCCGTCTATCTGGAAACGCCCAATGCGTTCGGCGTGATCGAGCAGGCCGCGCCGCGCGTCGCGGCCATGGCGCACGCGGCGGGCGCACAGACGATCGCGGGCGTCGATCCGCTCTCGCTGGGCGTGCTCGCGCCGCCGCCCGCCTGGGGCGCGGATATCGTCGTCGGCACCACGCAAACGCTCGGCGTGCATATGCACGGCGGCGGCGGTCTCGGCGGCTTTATCGCCACGCGCGACGAGGAGCGCTACGCGCGCGAATATCCCACGCTGCTCGTGAGCCTCGCGGGGCAGGACGCGCACGGCACCTACGGTTTCGGGCTCTCGCTCGTCGAACAAACGTCGTACGGCGCGCGCGAGCACGGCAAGGACTGGACCGGCAACTCGGTGTATCTGTGGGCGATCGCGAATGCCGTCTACCTGTCGCTGATGGGGCCGCGCGGTTTCGAGGAACTCGGCGCGCTGCTGGTCGCGCGCGCGAACTATGCCGCGCGCCGGCTCGCCGCGATTCCGGGTGTGTCGATCGCGTTCGACGGGCCCATCTTCAAGGAGTTCGTGGTGGACTTCAACGCCACGGGGCTGCGCGTCGCCGACCTGAACGCCGCGCTGCGCGAACGGCGCATCTTCGGCGGCCACGATCTCTCGGAGGACTTCCCCGAAGGCGGCCAGCGCGCGCTCTATTGCGTCACGGAACTGCATCGCCAGCAGGATATCGACCGCCTTGCCGACACGCTCACGGAATTGATCAGTCATGCCAAATAACACCGCCTTGCGCCGCTATCACGGCGCCGTCTGGAACGAGCCCATCGTCATGGAGCAATCGCGCGCGGGTCGGCGCGGTTTGCGCGTGCCCGCCGTCGAGCCGGAGGTCGCGCGCGTGGCCGGTCCGCTCGACGCGCTGCTGCCCGCCGCGTTGCGCCGCCGCGCGCCGCCCGCGCTGCCGGAAATGTCGGAGCCCGACGTGCTGCGCCACTATCTGCATCTTTCGCAGGAAACGCTCGGCATGATGGGCATTTCGCTGTTCGGCACCTGCACGATGAAGTACAACGCGCGCGTGAACGAAGCGCTGGCCGCGCGCGACGAACTGGCGCAAACGCACCCGCGCCAGCATCCCGACACGTTGCAGGGCACGCTCGAAATCGTGCATCGGCTCGATCTCGCGTTGCGCGAACTCTCGGGCATGGACCGCTTCGTGTTCCAGCCCGCGGGGGGCGCCGACGCCGCCTACACGCATGCGTGCCTCACGCGCGCGTGGCATGCCGCGCGCGGCGAAGGCGAGACGCGCGACGAGATCATCACGACGATCCAGACCCATCCGTGCAATCCGGCCACGGCCGCCACGGCGGGCTTCAAGGTCGTCACGCTGATGATCGAGGAGGACGGCTATCCGTCGCTCGAAGCGCTCAAGGCCGTGGTGTCGAACCGCACGGCCGCGCTGATGATCAACAACCCCGACGACATGGGCATCTACAACCCGCATATCAAGGAGTGGGTGCGCATCGTACACGAGGCGGGCGGGCTGTGCTTCTACGACCACGCGAACTTCAACGGCGTGATGAGCAAGATCCGCGCGCGCGAGCTGGGCTTCGACGCGTGCATGTTCATGCTGCACAAGACCTTCGGCGCGCCCAAGGGCGGCGGCGGTCCCGCCGTGGGCGCGTATGGATGCAGCGAAGCGCTCGCGCCGTTCCTGCCCGGCCCGCTGGTCGTGAAGGAAGGCGAGCGCTACGCGCTGCAAGCGGGCGCGGCGGACGGCGTGGGCCGCGTACGCGAATTCCTCGGCAACGTTCAGCAGGTGCTCAAGGCCTACGCATGGGTACGCGCGATGGGCAGCGAAGGCATCGCGGCCGCCTCCGATCTCTCCGTGCTCGCGAACAACTACATGACGGCGCGGCTCAAGCAGGTGCGCGGCGTGAGCGTGTCTCACCCGCATATCGAAGCGCCGCGCATGGAGATGACGCGCTTCAGTCTCCAGCCGCTCTACGAGGAGACCGGCGTGAGCGCCGCGCAGGTGCAGAACCGCATGGTCGATTTCGGCGTGGACGCGTTCTGGCTCGCGCACGAACCGTGGATCGTGCCGCAGCCGTTCACGCCGGAAGCCGGCGAAATGTGGTCGAAGGAAGATATCGACTATTGGATCGCGGTGCTCGAAACGGTTTGCCACGAGGCGTACACGACGCCGGAGATCGTGCGCGGCGCGCCGCACCGGCACGCGATCGGCGCGCTCGGCGGCGAAGCGCTCGAAGATCCGCAACGCTGGGCGATGACGTGGCGTGCGTGGCAGCGCAAGCAGGCCAGGGCGCGCGAGGCGGCGGCCTGATACGGCGAAGGCCGTTTTCGCGGGAACGAAAGGAAAGCCGGCACGCGCCGGCTTTCTGTTTGCGTCATGCGCAACGAAGCGCGAAAAGACTCAGCCTTTCCACTGGCCTTCCGCCTTGAGTTCCGCGAACACCTGATCCACGGCGCGGCGCGCACGCTCGACCATCTCCGCGACTTCCGCCTCGGAAATCACGAAGGGCGGCGAAAACGCGATCGAATCGCCCTCGGGCAACGCACGCGTGATGAGGCCGTGCCCGAGCGCCGCGCGCGCGATGCGGCCCGCCACCTTCAACGCCGGGTCGAAACGCTGCGCCGGATCGCGCCGCGCGACGAACTCCACCGCGCCCATGAGTCCCATGCCGCGCACTTCGCCCACCGCCGGATGATCCGCGAAAGTCTCGCGCAGCAATTGATGCATCAACGCGCCGCGCTTGCCCGCCTGCTCGACGAGTCCTTCCTTCTCGATCAGCGCGAGATTGGCGAGCGCCGCGGCCGCCGCCACCGGATGGCCGCTGTAGGTGAAACCATGACCGAACACGCCGAGCCGGTCGCTGCCCGCCACGATCGCGCGCCACACCTTTTCGGAAACGAGGCTCGCCGAAAGCGGCACATACGCCGAAGTCACGCCCTTGGCGATGGTGACGAGATCGGGCTTCATGCCCAGCGCCTCGGTGCCGAAGGTCTTGCCGAGCCGGCCGAAGCCGCAGATCACCTCGTCGGCGATCATCAGCACGTCGTACTTGTCGAGCACCTTCTGGATCGCGTCGTAATAGCCCGGCGGCGGCACGATCACGCCGCCCGCGCCCATCACCGGCTCCACGATCATCGCGCCCACGGTTTCCGGGCCTTCCGCGAGAATCAGGCGTTCGAGATCGCCGGCGAGGCGCGCGACGAATCCGGCGTCGCTCTGCCCCGGCTCGGCTTGCCACAAACGATGCGGCGCCGTGGTGTGGCGGATGAACGGCAGCGGCAGGCCAAAGCCGTTGTGCAAACCCTTGAGGCCCGTGAGCCCGGCGGTCGCGAGCGTCACGCCGTGATAGCCGCGGTCCCGCGCAATGATCTTCTTCTTCGCGGGCAGCCCGCGCGCTTCGTTGTAATACCAGACGAGCTTGATTTGCGTGTCGTTCGCATCGGAGCCCGAATTGCCGAAAAAGACCTTCGACATCGGCACCGGCGACATCTCGACGAGCTGCTGCGCGAGACGGATCGACGCCTCGTTCGACATGGAAGCGAACGCATGATAGTAGGGCAGCTTGAGCGCCTGCTCGTGAATCGCGGCGGCGATCTCGGGCCGGCCATAGCCCGCGTTCACGCACCACAACCCCGCCATCGAGTCGATATAGCGGTTGCCGCGATCGTCGTCGAGCCACACGCCTTTACCGCCCGTGATGACGAGCGGCCCGTTGCGCTCGTGATCGCCCAGCGCCGTAAACGGGTGGAAAAAATAATTGCGGTCGGCCCGATGCAGATCGGACGCCAGACCGGCTGCCGCAGATTCCATGCACTTTTCTCCCGAAAACACCAATCCATAAACTGACTTTCGTCGCATATGCGAACGATAATTTGTGCGCATTGCGCAATTGTGGGCGATATGAGAACATAAATCAACGCGACCACCATCCTTTTGCGGGGAGAAATTTCGATGCTCGAACTAGCCGATCCGAATTTGCTGCGTCAGGCCATTTACCTCAACGGCGAGTGGATCTCCCATACGGAGGCCGGTTTCATCGACGTCACGAACCCGGCGACCGGCCAGCTCGTGGGCCGCGTGCCAAAGGCGACGCGCGCGCAAACCGCGCAAGCCGTCGAATCCGCCGAAGCCGCCTTGCGCGATTGGTCTGCGCGCCCTGCGGCCGAACGTTCGCAAATCATTCGCCGCTGGCATGATCTGATCGTCGCCAACGTGGACGACCTCGCCCGCATCCTCACGGCCGAGCAAGGCAAGCCGTTCGCCGAAGCGCGCGGCGAGATTCTGTACGGCGCGGCGTTTTTCGAGTGGTACGCGGAAGACGCCAAGCGCCTTTACGGCGAAGTGCTCCAGGCGCCGCACGCGCACCGCCGCATGCTCGTGCTGCGCCAGCCGATCGGCGTATGCGCGGCCATCACGCCGTGGAATTTCCCCATGGCGATGATTCCGCGCAAGGCGGCGCCCGCGCTCGCGGCAGGCTGCACGATGGTGCTCAAGCCCGCGAGCGCCACGCCGTTCTCCGCGCTCGCGCTCGCGGAACTGGCCGCGCGCGCGGGCGTGCCGGCGGGCGTGTTTCACGTCCTCACGGGCGCGGCTTCGGTGGTCGGCGAGGAACTCGTCACGCACCCGCGCGTACGCAAGGTGACGTTCACCGGCTCGACCGAAGTGGGCCGTTCGCTGATGGAAAAAGCCTCGGGCACCATCAAGAAAGTGGCCATGGAACTGGGCGGCAATGCGCCGCTGATCGTGTTCGACGACGCCGACCTCGACGTCGCGGTGGCGGGCGCGATCGCCTCGAAATTCCGCAACATGGGCCAGACCTGCGTGTGCGCGAACCGGCTCTACGTGCAGGCCGGCATTCACGATCGCTTCGTCGAGGCGCTCGGCCGCGCGGTCGCCGCGCTCAAGGTCGGCGACGGCATGGCGGACGGCACGCAGCAAGGGCCGCTCATCGACGAAAGCGCCGTGGAGAAAGTGGAAGAACACATCGCCGACGCGCTCGCACAGGGCGCGCGCGTGGTGACGGGCGGCAAGCGGCATGCGCTCGGCCGCACCTGGTTCGAGCCCACCGTGCTCGCGGGCGTCACTCCGCAAATGAAGGTGGCGCGCGAGGAAACCTTCGGCCCGGTTGCGCCGATCTTCCGCTTCGAAACCGAGGCCGAGGCCATCGCCGCCGCCAACGACACGGAATTCGGCCTCGCCTCCTACTTCTTCACGCGCGACAACGCGCGCGTCTGGCGCGTTTCCGAAGCGCTCGAAACCGGCATCGTGGGCGTCAACACGGGCGCCACGTCGTTCGAGGGCGCGCCGTTCGGCGGCGTGAAAGCGTCCGGCATCGGCCGCGAAGGCTCCGCGCACGGCATCGAGGAATTCACCGAACTCAAATATGTGTGCATCGCTGAAATCTGCTGATAGACTTTCAAATGCCCGAGATTTGTGCGCATCGCGCCCAAAGCAATCGCAATTGAGAGGAAAAACATGGCCGCATATGAAGCGGGACTGGAAGAGGACGACGAAATCCGCGACCGCGACTACGTAGGTTCGTTCGCACGCGGCCTGGAAGTCATCAAGGTGTTCAACCGCCACACGCCGCGCCGCACGCTGAGCGAAGTGGCCGAAGCGAGCGGCATGACGCGCGCCACGGTGCGGCGGTTCCTGCTCACGCTGGTGCGCGAGGGCTACGCGGAAACCGACGGCAAATACTTCAGCCTCAAGCCGAAGATTCTCGAGATCGGCTTCTCGGCGCTTTCGTCGATGAACATCTGGGACATCGCGCAGCCCATCATGAACAGCCTTTCCGCCACGGTTCAGGAGTCGTGCTTCGCGGCCGTGCTCGACGGCGACTCGGTGATCTACGTGGCGCGCGCCTCGTCGAACCGGCTCGTCAACGTCGATCTGTCGATCGGCAGCCGCTCGCCCGCGCACTGCGTCTCCACGGGCCGCGTGCTGCTGGCGGCGCTGCCCGACGCGGAGTTTCATCGATATCTGGAAACCGCCAAATTGCAGAAGTTCACGCCGCACACGGTGACCTCGAAGGTGAAGCTGCGCGAGCTGGTCGATGAAACGCGCCTGCAAGGCTGGTCCATTGTCGACCAGGAACTGGAGATCAGCCTGCGCTCCATCTCCGTGCCGATCCGCGACCGCGAAGGCAAGGTCGTCGCCGCGCTCAACGTGTGCTGCCCCGCCGAGCGCGTCACCCCCACCGAAATCCGCACGCGGATTCTTTCCGAAATGCTGGAAGCTTCGCGCGACATTACCCGGGCGCTTCAAGCCTGACGGCCCGCCGCGCGGACTCCGCCTTCGTCGTCACAAAAAGCCACGCGGTAACGCCGCGTGGCTTTTTTTATCGTTCGTTCCGGCGCGCGTGGCGCACGCATCGCGCCCATCTTCGTTTTTATTTTTGTTTGCATCGCGAACTTCTGTGCGCTAACATCGTTTCACTTTTTCGGTACTAGTGAACGGGAAGCTGCGATGCGGTCATTGCTGGAAAACAAGGTCGTTCTCATCACGGGCGCGGGCCGCGGTCTCGGTCACGCGATCGGCATGCTGTTCGCCACGCACGGCGCGCAAGGCGTGCTTGCCGACCTTCCCGGCTCACCGCGCGAAGCCGCGCCGGCTTCCCTGATCGCCGCCGACTGCGACGTCACCCAAGCCGCCAGCGTGAGCGCGTGCATCGCGCTCACGCTCGAACGCTTCGGCCGCCTCGACGTGCTGATCGCCAACGCCGGTCTCGTGCCGGGCTGGCGCGCCACCCAGGCGCTGGATTTCGACGAATGGGACCGCGTGATGGCCGTGAACGCGCGCGGCGTGGCAATGATGCTCGCGCAGGCCGCGCCCGCGCTGCGCGAAAGCCGCGGCAACGTGGTGGCGATGGGGTCGATCAACTCGTTCACGGCGCATCCGCAACAAATGCTCTACACGGCGTCCAAGCACGCAGTGCTAGGCATCGTGCGCGCCGCGGCGCGCGATCTCGGCCCGGCGGGCGTGCGCGTGAATGCGCTCGCGCCCGGCCCGATCGCCACGGCCGCGCTGCTCGAACGCATTCGTCATCGCGCCGCCGCCGGCGGCCAGCCGCACGACGCCGCGCTCGAACAGCTTGCGCAAGGCAACGCGCTCAAGCGTCTTGCCACCGCGGAGGAAGTCGCGCAAGGCGCCCTCTTCCTCGCCTCGCCGCTCGCGAGCGGCATCACCGGCGTCATGCTGCCCGTGGACGCAGGCTTCTGCGCCGTCTGAACGCACGAAGCAAATAGTAAGGATGACTAACATGATTCGCCTCGACAATCGCCGCGTGCTCGTGACCGGCGCCTCCAAGGGCGTCGGCGCCGCCGTCGCGGCCGCGCTGGGCCGCGCGGGCGCGCGTGTCGTCGCGCATTACGGCGGCGACCGCGCGGGCGCCGAGGAAGCGCTCGCGGGCGTGCCCGGGACGCACAAGCGCTTCGTGCAGGCCGACCTGCACGACCTCGACGCAACGGAAGCGCTGTGGGACGCCGCGCAATCGGCGTGGGACGGCATCGACGTGTACGTCAACAACGCGGCCGTCATGCTCTGGCACGGCGGTTTCGAGTCCGACAAAGCCACCTGGGACGCCGTCTGGAACGACACGCTCGCGGTCAACGTGCTCGCGCCCGCCCGTCTGATGCGCCGCGCCGTGAAGCACTTCCGCGCCCGGCGCGCGGGCGTGCTCGTGACCATTTCGAGCTGGGCCGCGCAGCGCGGCGTGACCAATCCCGACACGATCGCGTACGCCGCATCGAAAGCCGCCGTGCGCGCCGCGACCCAAACGATCGCGCGCGCGTATGCGAGCGAAGGCTTGCTCGCGTACATCGTCGCGCCCGGCGTCGTGCGCACGCAGATGTCGGAAGCCTTCGCCGCCACCCAAGGCGGCGAGGAGCGCATCAACAGCACGCTGGCAATGGGCGAATGGGTGCCGCCGCAGGAACTGGGCGAGCTTGTCGCCTTCCTCGCCAGCGGCCGCCAGCGCCACCTGAGCGGCGCGACGCTCGACGTCAACGGCGCCACATATCTGCGCTGAGCGCGCCGCCGCGCGCTTCGCGCATCGGCCTGCGGGCAATTCGCACTTATTCCGATGGCATATCCCCCGAAATAGTGCAAACATCTGTGCGTCAGGCGCACATTTTAGTGAGCGGATTTTTGTCATTACACGAGTTTTTTATCGGCGGTCTATAAACGAGAGCACATCCGCCGGGACCGTTCCTTTGTCGTCCATCCTGGAGAGTTCGAAATGCTTAAAGCAGTTACGTACGCCCTGGCGGCGGTCGTTGCCTTCACAGCCTCCTTCGCGCAGGCGCGCCCGCTCGACCAGATCATCAAGAGCGGCACGATCCGTATCGGCGTGAATCCGAATTTCCCGCCGATGAGCGCATACAACGCCCAGAACCAGCTAGCCGGCTTCGATATCGACGTCGGCAACAAGATTGCCGCCTCGCTGAACGTCAAGGCCCAATTCGTGCCGACGGAAGCCGCGCAGCGCGTGCCGTTTCTCGTTTCGGACCGTATCGACATCTCGCTCGGCGCGCTCACGCGCTCGCCCGAGCGCGCGCAGCTGATCGACTTCACGGTGCCGCTGCACACCGAGTCGATGGCCGTGCTCACGACCGACAAGATCAAGGCCGCGAAGTGGACCGACCTGAACTCGCCTTCGGTCACGCTCGTGGACATGCGCGGCAACTGGTCGGTGGATTACGTGAAGGACAAGCTGCCGAAGGCGAAGATGCTGCTCGTGGATTCGATCGCCGACACCGTGCGCGCCGTCGCACAAGGGCGCGGCGACGCCATCGTCGAGAACATCGACTTCTTCATGAGCTTCACGAAGAACTACCCGAACGTGAAGTGGCGCACGCTCAACGATCCGATCTTCGTGAATTACGACTGCATCGGCGTGGCGAAGGGCAACGACTCGCTGCGCAATTATCTGAACGTGGTGCTGTACGACCTGCATTCGAGCGGCTACGTCAACGACACCTGGAAAGCGGCTTACGGCGCGCCGATGCTCAAGCCCGTCGTGCCGCAACCGTTCTTCTGACGCGTGGGGCGCGCGGAGGCGGCAGCGGCCGCGCCTCCGCCGCGGCGCCCCGTCTTTTCCGGGCCGCGCCAAGCGAACGCACTTCGATGCCCTATACCCTTCAATATGCCGATGTCTGGCGCCATCTGCCCTATCTGCTCGCCGGCGCCGGCCTGACGCTGGAAATCGCCTTCGTCTCGTTCTGGCTGGGCGCGGCGATCGGCCTCGCGGGCGCGCTCGGCAAGATGCACGGCGGCGTGCTCGTCAAGCGCGCGGTCGCGCTCTACGTGACGTTCTTCACGAACACGCCGGCGCTCGTGCAGATCTTCTTCCTGTTCTATGCGTTGCCCGACGTGGGCATCACGCTCTCGCCCATGACCGCCGTGCTGATCGGTCTCACGCTCAACTCGGGCGCGTATCTCACCGACATCCTGCGCTCCGGCATCGTGTCCGTGCGCCAGTCGGAACTGGAAACGGCGGAAACGCTCGGCATGTCGCGGCTGCAAACCGTGCGTTACGTGCTGCTGCCGCATATCGCGCGCACCATCTACGCACCGCTATGCAACTTCTTCGTGTGGCTCGTGCTGGGCAGCTCCATCGGCGCGATCTTCGGCGTGGAGGAACTCACGGGGCGCGCGATCAACATCTCCAGCGAGAACATGCGCACCATCGAAACGTTCTCGGTCGTCGCGGCCATCTACGTGGCGCTCACCTTCGTCGCCTCGATCGCGCTCGCGCTGACCGGCCGCTACGCCTTTCGCGTCAAAGCGAGGATCTTCTGATGTTCGACCAACTCATCGCCCAGGCGCCCACTTTCTTCACGCGCTTCACGTTCGCCTTCCTGTTCGACGCGATGCTGCGCACGCTCGCGATGACGGCGCTCGGCTGTTCGGTCGGACTCGCCGCGGGTTTCGCGATTGCCGTGGTCCGCTTCACGCACACGCGCTGGCTCGCGCCGCTGCGTTTCGTGCTGACGGTGCTGGTGGAAGTGTTCCGGCGCATTCCGTTTCTCGTCAACCTGTTCATCGTGATGTTCGCGTTGCAGGGCTTCGGCGCCGATATCTCCCTCTTCACGATCGCCACGGTGTCGATCTGCATCGTCGCAACGGCGTTTCTCTCCGAGGTGATTCGCGCGGGGCTCGAATCGGTGCCGCGCCAGCAGATCGAAGCGGCGCACGTCATGAACTTCGGCTACGCGCGCATGCTGTTTTCGGTGCTGCTGCCGCAGTCGTGGCGCGTGATCCTGCCGCCCGCGTTCGCATTCATGGTGATGTTCATCAAGGACACGTCGCTCGCCTCGCAAATGGGCGTGGTCGAACTCACCTTCAGCGGCAAGGTGCTGATGAACCGCGGCTTTTCGCCGTTCCTCGTCTATGGCGCCGTGCTGGCCGCCTATTTCATCCTGTCTTACCCGCTGAGCCGTCTGGGTGCCCATCTGGAGAATCGCCTTGCCACACCTCGCAGTCAAAAATCTCTCAAGCGCGTACGCGCAACATCAGGTCCTGCGCGACATCACTCTGTCGGTTGAGCGCGGTGAAATCGTCAGCCTGATCGGGCCGTCGGGCTCGGGGAAAAGCACCTTGCTGCGCGTGCTGATGGGCTTGCTGCCGCCGACGCAAGGCGAAGTCGCGCTCGACGACGCACCGCTCGACTACCGCTCGAAAGCGAGCGTGCGCAAGGCGCGCGAGCGCATGGCGATCGTGTTCCAGCAGTACAACCTGTTCCAGAACATGGACGTGCTGCGCAACGTGACGATCGCGCCCGTCAAGATCAAGAAGCGCGCGCGCGACGAAGTCGAACGCGAGGCGAAAGAGCTGCTGCGCCGCGTCGGCCTCGGCGAAAAGCACCATAGCTATCCCGAGGAACTCTCCGGCGGCCAGCAGCAGCGCGTGGCCATCGCGCGCGCGCTCGCGCTGCGCCCGGAACTGCTGCTGCTCGACGAAATCACGGCCGCGCTCGACCCCGAACTCGTGCAGGAAGTGCTCGACACGGTGCGCGAACTCGCCCGCGACGGCATCACGATGCTGCTGGTCTCGCACGAAATGGCGTTCGTGCGCGAGGTATCGACGCGCATCGTCATGATGGACAAAGGGCAGATCGTGGAAGTGGGAACGCCCGCGGAGATATTTGGCAATCCGAAAGAATCCCGCACGCGCGATTTCGTGAGCAAGGTATTGCGCCACTGACGAAGGCGCGGCAAGCGCCGCGCATCGCCCTGCATCGCCGCGCATCTCCCTATGCCGGCGCAACGGGAAATGCGAAGAAAAGCGGGCCGCGGACGCGGCCCGTTTCGTTACCGCCGGTCGAAACGAATGCGGCGTTGCCGCTCAGAAGCGAATACGGCGTTGCCGCTCAGTGCGGCACCGGCGTGCCGCCGATCAGGAACGGCGCAAGGTCGATGTCGAACGGCGCGGCCACGCCCTGCACGAGACTCGCGACGATACGCGCCATCGCCGGGCCGGCCGTGAAGCCCATCCACGGAAAGAAGTTGATGTAGAAGCCCGGAATGCCGGGCACCTCGCCCACCACCGGCTTCCAGTCGTCCGTGCCGTTGACCACGGCGGCCCAGGTGCGCACCACGCGCAGCGAGGCGAGCGCGGGCACGGCCGCCAGCGCCACGGCCATGTTGCGCGCGAGCGAGTCGGGGTCGGTCACGGCGTGTCCGCGCGGATGCCAGCGCGCGGGCCAGCCGCCGCCGATCAGCACCGAGCCCGCGCCGTTCTGCTTGAGCGTGAGCTTTTCGCCGGCCGAATAGACGAGATGCGCGATGAACGGATCGACGCGCTCGGTCACGGCCACCTGGATGGCGAAACCCTGCACCTCGAGCTTCACGCCAAGCAGCGCCGCGACGTTGCCCGCGTTGGCGCCCGCCGCGTTGATCACGCGCCGCGCGCGCAGCCCGCCGCGCGGCGTCTGCACGGCGAAGCCGTCGCGCTCGCGCACGAGGCCCGTGACCGGCATGTCGCGCTCGATGCGCACGCCCAGCGCGCGTGCCGCGCGCGCATAGGCGAGCGTGGCGGCGAGCGGATTGGCCTTGCCTTCGTCGGGACAGAAGGCGCCGCCGATCACGTTGTCGGCGAGATACGGCGCGATCGCGCGCACGCCCGCGCGATCGAGCAGCCGCACGTCGAGCCCCTGGCCGCGCTCGACCTCGGCCTTGGCGGCGATCTCGGCCATTTGCCTCTGCGTGGTGGCGACCAGCAGGCCGCCCTTGAGCGCGACTTCGAGCGGCTCGCCGAGCAGCGCGTCGAGCCCGCGCCACTCTTCGATCGAACGGCGCAGCAGTCCCACGGTCGGCGCGAATTGCGCCGCCCAGGCCGCGCCCTTGTTGACGAACGGATCATGCGGAATCTGCGCATGCAGACTGCCCGCGTTCGAACCCGACGCCTGCGTGTTGAGTTCGCCGCGCTCCAGCACGGTGACGGACACGCCGTCGCGCGCGAGATAGTAGGCCGTGGCGCAGCCGGCAAGGCCGCCGCCGATCACGATGACATCGCTCATGCGGAAGGAAGGGGACTGCGTCATGGTTGTCGGAGGCGCGCGGGCGGGCTGAACCTGCGCTCAGGTCCGCGGCGGTCGTTGTCGGCCGGATGCATCGACGGGTTGATCGGCTGGGTCGATCGGCTTGCCGTCGACCGGGCGCGCATGCATGTTACGACGCGCCAGAAAAAACGCAAAGGCGGCGGGCAGCACCCGATGCGGCTCGGGCAAGCCCAGCGCGCACGCCGCGCGATACGGGAAGTTGGGATCGGCGAGCAACTCGCGCGCGAGCGCGACCAGATCGGCGTCGCCATGCGCGACGATGCGCTCGGCCTCGTGCGGGTCGGTGATGAGCCCGACCGCCACCGTGGCGATTTGCGCGCCGCGCCGTATCGCCGCCGCGTAGGGCACCTGATGCCCCGGCGTTTCGCGCGCGCCGCCGCTCGCGACCGGCCCGCGAATGCCGCCCGACGAGCAGTCGATCACGTCGACGCCGGCCGTCTTGAGCGCCCGCGCAAGCGCGATGGTGTCGTCGAGCGTGAGTCCGCCTTCGAGGCCGTCGACGCACGACGCGCGAAACCACAGCGGCATGGTCGCGGGAATGGCCGCGCGCACCGCGTGCGCTACGTCCAGCGCGAAGCGCATGCGCGCGTGCGGGCTGCCGCCGTAATCGTCCTCGCGGCAATTCGCGAGCGGCGAGAGAAATGTGTGGATCAAATAGCCGTGCGCGCCGTGAATCTCGATGAAATCGACGCCCGCGCGCACGGCGCGGCGCGCCGCGTTGGCGAACGCTTCGACAATGCGCGCGATCTGCGCCGCACCGAGTTCGGCGGGCGCGGGCCAGCCGGGCGCGTGCGCGAGCGCCGAGGGCGCCACGGTCTGCCAGGCGCGCTCGCTTGCGTCGCGCGCGAGCGGCCCCGCGCCGTCCCATGGCGGCGCGGAACTGCCCTTGCGCCCCGCGTGGCCGATCTGCACGCCGAGCGCCGCGCCTTGCCGGTGATAGATCGCGGCGATGCGCGCGAGGCCGTCGATCTGCGCATCGTCCCAAAGGCCGAGACAGCCTTCGCTGATGCGGCCGTCACGCGTCACCGCGGTCGCCTCCACGAGCGCGGCGCCCACGCCGCCCAGCGCGAGCCGCGCGTGGTGCTCCAGATGCCAGTCGGCAACGCGGCCTTCCTGCGCGCGGTACTGGCACATCGGCGAAACGACGAGCCGGTTGCGCACGCTCAGCGCGCGCCTGGCGAACGGGGTGAACAGCGCGGGCACGCCGCCGCCAGTCTCGCCCGGAAGGTCCGCAACGTCCGGCACGTCCGGCACGTCCCGGACCTTCGGCGCGGCCGGCGCGTTCGCGCTCGCGGGCGATGGCGGCGTGCGCTCAAGCATGCTGGGCGCGGCGCGCGGCGCACTCGCGCACGTAGGCGTCGATCTCGCCGAGGATCGCCATGATGCGCGCGCGGCGTTCGAGACCTTCCTCGCCGAGCGCGGCGAAGGTGGTGAGCGGCGGACGCACGTCGCCGACCGGATAACCGCGTGCGGCCGCGAGCGCCTTCGAGTAGCACTGATGCCCGTAAGTCGGATGGCCTTCGGCAATGATGCGGTCGAACGCGGCGATGCGCTTCTGGATCTCCTTGGCTTCGTCGATCTCGCCCTCCGCCAGCGCGTCCCACAGGCGCGTGGACGCCTCGGGAAGGTAGTTCGCGTACGGATTCACATAGCCGACCGCACCGAGCAGGAAGCATTCGACGGGACGCTCGCCCGCGAACACGTTCATGACGCCTTCGGTCAGCTCGACGATATCGAACACGCGCGCCGCGTCCAGGCTCGCTTCCTTGATATAGCGAACGTTGTCGAACGCCTTCGTCATGCGCGCGACCAGCGCGGCCGACATGTCCACATTGGTCGTCACCGGATTGTTGTAAAGCATGATCGGCAGCGAGGTGGACTCGGAAATCGCGCGGTAATACTCGAAAATTTCGTCGTCGGTCGGCGTGTAGTAATAGGGCGGCACGATCATCAGGCCGTCCGCGCCCAGCGCCTCGGCTTCGCGCGTGTAGCGCACCGCGTTCGCCGTGGAGGCGTTCATGGTGCCCACCAGCACGTCCATGCGCCCGGCCACGTGATTGACGGTCGCTTCCACATAGCGCGTGCGCTCCTCGTCGGTCACAGTGAGGAATTCGCCCGTGGTGCCCAGAATGATGACGCCGGGCGAACCGGCTTCCAGTTGCCAGTCGAGAAAGCGCTTGAGCGCTGCCTCGTCGATCGATTTGCCGTCGTCCGTGAAGGGCGTCACGGTGACGCCGTAGCTGCCGCGGAAGGTTTTGCTCACTGATTGCTCCGATACTCGATTAGGTTGGCAGGCGCCATGCGCACATAAATTCTCGACCCGCAGTGTGGCGGCCGGTGGGTTCCCAGAGCGTTCGCACCCGTTTCGCGGCCCTTTTTGGCTCGCGGAATTAAGGGTTTTCTCGAACGCCCCACAAGAAAATTGCGCCTCGCGCCACAATTTCGCGAAAAACTCGTGACGTTATTTTGTTCACACTGCGCCCAAATGTTAGCATAGCGCACGCTTTTTCAGAAAGCGCTGTACGCCTAAGATTCTTGTTGTACGCGATGCGCACATAACACGAACCGCTACGGGGTCGGGCAGGAAGAAAGATTCGCGCGGGCGCATCTGTCATGGGGATCGATTGGCATTCCTAACCATAGCTTCAATGACAGGGAGTGAAATGGCATGAGAACGATCCGTCGTTTTGCAGCGTTGGCCGGAGCCGCCACGGTGGCGAGCGCCGCGCATGCGCAAAGCAGCGTCACCATCTATGGCGTCATGGACGTGGGCCCCACTTACGTGAGCAACGAAGGCGGCAGCCGCAACATCAAGATGGACGACTCGATCGCCTCCGGGAACCGCCTCGGCTTCAAAGGCACCGAAGACCTGGGCGGCGGCATGAAGGCGCTGTTCACGCTCGAAAACGGCTTCGACGCGCTCAATGGCGAGGCACGCCAGGGCAGCCGCCTGTTCGGCCGCCAGGCCTGGGTCGGACTCGAAACGCCGTGGGCGACCGTCACCATGGGCCGCCAGTACGACCTCATCTACGACTACACCGCGCAATACGCCATGAGCGCGTGGGCGAGCGGCTACGCCACTCACCAGGGCGATCTCGACCGCATGGGCTGGGAGCGCCTCGACAACGCCGTCAAGATCAAGAGCGCCGACTTTCACGGTCTCCAGGCCGGCGCGCTCTACGCGTTCGGCAACGTGGCCGGCAGCTTGCATCAGGACAGCTCCTGGGGTGCGGGTATCCAGTACAACCACGACCGCTATTCGTTCGGCGCGGTCTATCTGCGCATGAACAATCCTTCGGGTTCGAACGCGATCGACCCGTATGCTTCCATGGGCGCATTCACGTTCCTCGGCCAGACCACGGCCGTGCGCGACCCCGCCACCGGTGCCGTCACCGACCTGTATTCGAGCACGCCGCTCGCGATCGACAGCCAGAGCGTGCTGACCGTCGGCGGGAGCTACACGCTGCCCAATCTCGTGCTTGGCGCCGCCTATTCGGACGTCTGGTTCAAGGGATTCGGCACGACCAATACGTTGCGCACCTACGACGTGGGCGCTTCGTGGACGGTGCGCCCTTCGTTCGTGATTTCGGCGGGCTACTTCTACTCGACGTTCGAACACGAGCATTACAACGAAGCGAGCCTCGGCTTCGACTACCTTCTCTCCAAGAGCACCGACGTCTATCTTCAGACCTCTTACCTGAAGACTTCTTCGGGTCTCGACGCCGTGCAGGGTTATCTCTTCACGCCGTCCACCACCAGCACGCAAACCAGCGTGCGGCTCGGCTTGCGGCACCGCTTCTAGAGCCCGGCGGGCCGCGCATCGCGCACGGCCCGCTTTTTATTTCGCATACCGAAATATCGCCGGATGGCTCCCGGCGAGGCGAGGCGTGTAGCGCGCTTTGCGTTGGCGCTTACGCCACGCCCGCCGCTTCGAACCGGTCCGTCGCGTAAGGCGCGAGATCGACGCCCGGCTCGCGGCCGAGCACGATATCGGCCACGATGCGCGCGCTGAGCGGCCCGAGCGTGTAGCCCGCGTCGCCGGGAATCGCCGCATAAAGACGGGGGCGCCCCGGCATCTCGCCGAGCACGCCGCGTCCGTCTACCTTCGCGTTGATGCCGGCCCACGTGCGGATCACCTGGAGCGGCGCGAGCGAAGGCACGAGTGCCTGCGCGAGCGCGAGATTGCCCGCGAGACTCCCGAATTCGACGACGGGTTGCGTTGCGCCCGCATCGAGCCGCGCGGGCCAGCCGCCGCCGATCACCACCTGACCGTTGGCGAGCTGCTTGAGCGTGATCGAGCGCTCGGCGTGCTGCACGAGATGCGAGATGTACGGCGGCGCGGCCTCGGTGATGGTCATTTGCAACGGTTCCGGGTCCACCGGCAACGACACGCCCTGACCTTCCATGAGCGCGCGCGCCCCCGCACCCGCCGCCACGACCACGCGCCGCGCGCGCAGCGGGCCGCGCGCGGTGTGCAGCACGTACCCGGCGCCGTCCGGCTCCACCGCGCGCACCGCGCAAGGTTCTACGACCGTCGTGCCCGCGCGGCACGCCCACGCGCGCACTGCCGCATTGCATTTGAGCGGATTGAGCTTGCCCTCGTCGGCGCAAAGTTCCGCCCCGACGATCTGCGGCCCGAGCCACGGCGCCAGCCGCCGAAGGTCGTCGCGGCCGAGAATTTCGGTGCTGAGGCCCAGTTCGCGCTCGCGCCGGCTTTTGGTCACGAGAAAGTCGAGCTGTTGCGGCGTTTCGGCGACCATCAGGCCGCCCGAAATCTTGAGTTCGAAGTGGCCGCCCGTGGTCGCCTCGAAATCGCGCCAGAAGCGCACCGCTTCGGGATAAAGCGGCAACTGCCGCTCCATGCCCGCCACGCGATGCGGAAACAGCCGCATGAAGCGGCTTTGCATCTGCACATGGAGACTGCCGGCGTTGGCGGTCGAACCGCCGGCAATGGCGGCGTCGAGCACGACGACCTCGCATCCTTCGTGGGCGAGAAAGCCGGCCACGCTCATGCCGACAATGCCGCCGCCGATCACGGCGATGTCGGTGCGCGCGAACGGCAGCGCGCCGCATGCGGGCGCGGCGTCGTGAAGCGATGTCGGCGGGGTCACGTCGGCGGCACTCCGGCGAGTTCGGCGATGGTCACCGGTTTCACCGGCACGCGCGGCGCGAATCCCGACAACTCGTCGCGTTCCCGTCCCGCGCGCGCGCTCACGATCTCGTCGAGAACCGGCGCGCAATATCGGCCCTGACAGCGGCCCATGCCGATGCGCGTGCGCCGCTTGATCGCACCGACGGTCGTGAGACCTTCGTCGAGCGCCGCTTGCAGCGTTGCGAAGCTCACTTCCTCGCAGCGGCAGATCAGCGTGTCGCCGCACGGCGCTTCGGGGCGCGCGAGCGGGCTCGCATAGAGCGTCCATAGCGCCGCCTGGAATTGCCGCGCCTTGCCGAGCGCGCGCGCGGCTTCGGCCTTGGCTCGCGCGCTCACGCCGTAACCGAGCGCCGCCGCGACGGCCATGCCGGTCAGCGCGCCTTGCGCGAGCGCGGCGCGAGCGCCGCCAAGTCCGGTGCAGTCGCCAAGGGCGTAGACGCCCGGCATCGACGTGAGGCCGTGGGCGTCGCACTGCGTGACGAGTTGACGGCGCGCCGCGTCGTATTCGTGCGCGCAGCCGAGCGCGCGCAACAGTTCGTTGGCAGGCTCGAAGCCATAGCCGAGACAAACCGCATCGGCAACAAAGCGCTCTTTGTGCTCCTGGCGCTCCTTGTGCCCGTCAAGCGCGTCGTTCGCGCCGCCCGCGAGCGTGGCGACGAGCCCTTCTGGCCCGGCCGTCACCGCGTCGAGCCATTGCCCGTAGAGCAGGCGCGCGCCGCCCGCGCGCGCGATGCGGCGATAACGCAAGCCTTCGGCGATGAGGTCGGGCGCGCAGCGGCCCATGTCGAGCAAGGTGCGCCAGTCGCGCGCGGCAGGCGCGCGCGCCGCCTCCACGACCGCCAGCACCTGCGCGCCGCCTTCGGTCAGTTCGGCCGCAAGCTGGAGATTGAGCGGACCGTTGCCCGCGATCAGCACGCGCTTGCCGGGCACGCGCCGCGACGTGCGCCAGAGCGTTTGCGCCGCGCCCGTCGTCATCACACCGGGCAGCGTCCAGCCCGGCACCTGCCAGCCGCGCTCGTACGCGCCGGTCGCGACGACGGCGATCTCGGGCAGATAGCGCACCGAGCGCCCCTTTTCCACGGCGACGAATTCGCGCGGCGCGAACGCGCCCCACACGAGCGCGTCGTTGACGATCTGCACGCCCGCGGAGCGCGCCTCGGCAATCAAACGCGCGCCGCGCGCATGCTGCGCGTCGGGGCCCGGCACGCCGGGCGCACCCGTCGCCACGCCGGGCTGTTTGAAATACTGGCCGCCGGGCAGGCTGCGCTCGTCGAGCACGGTGACGGAGGCGCCCGCGCGCGCGGCTTCGAGCGCCGCCGCGATACCGCCCGGGCCAGCGCCGATCACGAGCACCTGCGGGCGACGCACTTCGATGACGGGCGCGCTCTCGCGTGCGCAAGACGCCTGCTCGCCGTGAACGTCGCGCGCCTGGGCGTGAATGGCGATCGGCGCGCGCTGGCTACCCATGCGCACCGAAAGCGGCCGCGAAATCTTCGTCATGCAGGCGCGCTGGTTCGGCACGCCATCCACTTCGACAAGACAGTCCTGGCACACGCCCATGCCGCAAAACATGCCGCGCGGCTGCTCGCGAGGCGTGGTGCGAAAGCGCTGGATGCCATGCGCGACCAGCGCCGCCGCCAGCGTTTCGCCGCGCCGCGCCTGCAATACCTCGCCTTCGAATTCGATCGGAACGGATTCGCTCGTTTCCATGCAAGATCCTGGGGTTGGTTCGCGGCGCTCAGAGCATCGACTCGAGCCGCGTGTTGAGCACGAGTTCGGCCACCACGGCATTATTCGGCAGACACAATAAAAACGCGACCGCCTGCGCCACCGTGTCCGGTTGCAGGCGCTCCGCGCGCGGCGTCACGCCGGCGAGATTGGCGATCAGTTCCGTGTCGACGGCGCCGGGGCACAGCGCCGTGGCGCGCACGCCGTCCGCGTAGCCTTCGAAGCGCGCCGCGTGCGTGAGCGCCATGAGCGCGTGCTTGGTCATCGTATAGCCGATCGAGTCGGTCGGACGGAAGCGCTTGCCGTCCGTCGACGCGATGTTGACCACGCGGCCCCGCCCGCTCGCGCGCAACGCGTTGAGCGTCGCGCGCAGCAAACGCAGCGGCGCCTTCACGTTGACTTCCCACATAGTGTCGAGCGCGCTTTCGTCGCCGCTTGCGAACGGCATCGGCAAAAGCGTGCCCGCGTTGTTCACGAGGGCGTCGAGCCGGCCGAAGCGTTCGAGCGTGGCCGCCGTCCAGCGCGCGGCCGCCGCGCGCTCGCACGCATCGTATTCGCAGACGAGCACGCGCGCGTCGTCGCGCAGCCACGGCAGGTCGAGCGCCGCCGGGCGCCGCACGCCGAGAGAAAGCACGTAGCCTTCTTCGTGCAGACGCTGCGCGACGGCCGCGCCGATGCCCCGCGACGCGCCCGAGAGCATCACCACGCGGCCTTGCGGCGGGATATTCGCATGTACCTCGCTCATCAAAACAGCCCCTGATAAACGCCGCCGTCGTTGACGATGTTCTGCGCGGTCATGAAACCGTTCTGCGCGCTGCACAGGAACGCGATCAGATCGCCGCATTCGGCGGGATCGGCGAAACGCCCGGCGGGGCAATGGCGCAACCGGTCGGCCACGATGGCGTCGTACGTGGTGTTGCCGCGCGCCGCGTGGCCGTGCAGATTGGTGATGAGCGCGTCCGTTTCGAAGAGGCCGGGGCAGACGCTGTTGATGACCACGTTATGCGCGATCAGCTCGCGCGACATCGCCGCTATCGCGCCGGCGAGCGCGAGGCGCGCGGCGTGGCTCGCGGCGAAACCCACCTGCGGAAACTTGATGAAGCTCACGGACATGTTGACGATGCGTCCGAAGCCGCGCTCGCACATGCCCGGCGCGACCGCGCGAATCAGTTCCAGCGACGCGTAGAAGTGCGCTTCCATCCAGCCGTCCCACGCTTCGCGCGAGAGCGTGCGAAAGTCTTCCGGCACCTGGCGCACGCCCGGATTCGCGAGCAGGATGTCGACTTCGCCGGCTTGCGCGAGCAGCGCCGCGCGCCCGGCGGGCGTCGCGAGATCGGTGGCGACGGTCGCGACCTTGACCGCGAATTCCTCGCGCAGCCGCCCCGCCGCGCGATCGAGCCCGGCCTGCGTGCGCGCCGCGAGCGTGAGGTGAACGCCTTCGCGGGCGAGCGCGCGCGCCGCCGCAAAACCCAAACCTTTACTGCCGCCGCACACGATCGCACGGCGCCCTGCAATGCCCAGATCCATCCACTCCCCCTGATGCCTTCGCTTCAACGGCTTGCGCCGCCTTTACCGCTTCGAGCGGCGAATGCGCCGCCGCT
Source organism: Paraburkholderia sp. J41 (assembly GCF_905220235.1). Lineage (NCBI taxonomy): Bacteria > Pseudomonadati > Pseudomonadota > Betaproteobacteria > Burkholderiales > Burkholderiaceae > Paraburkholderia > Paraburkholderia sp. J41. The sequence goes on from NZ_CAJMZE010000007.1 coordinate 236,114, forward strand.
CACGCCGTGCGCACCGGATAACTTGTTACGCGCATTCGCGCGCATCGATCGCTTCAAGCGCGCGTCTTGCCGAACGAACCCGCGAGCAAGCGCGGCGGCACGCGAAAGCGCCCGGCCACGTCGCGCCATTGCTCGCGCACGGTGATGACCTCGGCCGCGCCGTTGGCGACCAGCACCGTCTCGGGCAGCAATTGCGCGTTGTAGCGCGCCGCGCTCGATTCGGTGTAGCCGCCCGCATCGAGAAACGCAACGAAGTCGCCGCGCGCAAGCGGCGGCATCTTGCGCTGCGTGCCCAGTTCGTCGGAATTGCAAAGCGGGCCGACCAGATCGACCGTCTCCGTGGCCTCGCGCGCCGTACCGCGCACGGCCACCGCGTGGTAATACCAGTCGAGCGCCGAAGCCCACGAGAGATGATTGGTCGAGAGATCGAGGTTGACCCACTTCTTTTTCTCGCCCTGCTTGATCGCGCCCACGCGTCCCACGGCTACGCCCGAAGGCCCGGAAATCGCGCGGCCCGGCTCGATGCGCAGCTTCGGCAGCGGCAAGCCGAAGCGCTCGCATTCCTCCTTGATGGCCGTGCCGCACAGGCTGCCGTAAATTTCCGGTGTGGGCGCGCGGTCGTCGTCGATCTGCGCGTTCGGGCCCGTGCCGTACCACTTGCCGAAGGTCCAGCCGCCGCCGATGTCGATGCACGGCGGCGTCCAGCCAGTCGCGTCGCGCAGGTGCGCGGACCACTCGATCATTTCGCGCGCCATGATCGCGAAGTTCTCGGGATCGTTGGACATGCGGCTCAAATGAAAATGCGTTTCCTTGAGTTCGATATTCGGCATGCGCTGCGCGCGCTTGACGATCTCCACGGTCTGCTCGCGCGTCATGCCCCATTTCGTCGAGTCGCTTTGCTCCTTGAGCGTGCCCGGCCCGTGCATCGCCACGCCGATGCGGTCGCGCAACGGCTCCAGATCGAGCTTCAGACGAATGCCGATGCCCACGCTGCGGCCGAGCCGCTGCGAAATCGCGTCGATGCGGTCGAGTTCGTCCATGGCGTCGATGTTGATGCACACGCCGTTGGCGATCGCCATGTCCAGTTCTTCGTCCTGCTTGTTCGAGCCGTTGAGCACGAGCTTCGACGGATCGGTGCCCGCGAGCAGCGCGATATACATCTCGTTCACGCCGAAGCAGTCGCCGCCCGCGCCTTCCTGATTGAGGATGTGGCGGATCGCGAGGCCGTTGTTCGACTTGTTGGCGAACAGGATTTCCACTTCGGGGTAATGCGCGAGAAAGCCGTCGCGAAACGCGCGATAACGCTCTCGCAATTCGTTCTCCGAAACGATATAAAGCGGCGCGCCATGCTGTTCCGCAAGCGCCTGCACGTCACAACCGTCCACCCACAGATTGCCGTTCGGCCCCACGCCGATATAGCTGCCGAATCTGGGCGAAAGCGCCTCGTTGCCCGTCGTTTCCTTCATGCTGCGTTCTCCTGATCGTTTCGATTCATTTCCACTCGTTCCGGGTCCATGCGTCTGCCGGGATGCCGCCCGCGATCAGAGCAGACCTTCGGCGCGCAGGCCGCGCTCCAGTCCGGCCAGCGCCGCGCCGTCGAGCGCGCGCAGCGGAGCGCGCAACGCGCCGCCGCCCGGAATGCCGAGCATCGTCATCGCCGCTTTCGTCGACGGATAAAGCGTGCGCCCCTCGCTCGTGAAAAGATCGGTCAGGCGGCGGCCGGTGGCTTGCAGCGCGGCCGCTTTTACCGTTTCGCCCGCGCGCGCGGCTTCGAACATCGTCTGGCCGCCTTCGTCCCACACGTTCGGGAAGCAGTCGATCACGCCGTCGGCGCCCAGTTGAACGGCTGGCACGCCGAACACGGACGACGGGCCGCAGAACACGCGCAACTGGTTTTGCACGGCCAGCAGCGTGGCATGGAAGTTGTTCCAGTCGCCCGAGCTTTCCTTCACGGCAACGACGCGTTCGAGCAGCGCGAGCCGCGCGACCAGCGCGGGCGTAAGCGCATTCACGGCGTTGCCGGGAATGTTGTAGAGCATGACCGGCAAGCCGATGCGCGCCGTGACATCGCGATAGTGCGCGAAAATTTCGTCATCGGTCAGGCGTACGAAATAAGGCGGCAAGATCAACACGCCGTCGCAGCCAATGCGTTCGGCCTCCAGCGTGAGCGCCACCGTGTCGTCGACGCCCACGCAGCCCGTTCCGGCGATCAAGGTGGCACGCGTGCCGATGGCTTCCTTCGCCGCGGCGATCAGGCGCGCGCGCTCGGCGGCGCTCATCGCCCAGAATTCGCCCGTGCAGCCGCCGGCCACGATGCCGGTCGCGCCCAACGCCAGATGGCGTTCGATCGACGCGCCGAGCGCGGCCTCGTCGAGTTGGCCGTTGCCGCGAAACGGCGTGGTGATCGCGGGCATCGCGCCGGACCAGTTGACACTATTTCTGTCCATGTGAAATAAGCCTTGAAAACGAGTCGAAAAAGTCACGCCGCCGCGCGCGAGCGCGCCGGAGCGGCGGCGGCAGCGCCATCGCGATTCAGACGCAAGCCGCTGTCGCGGGCGAATACATGCACATGCGCGAGCGTGACGTCGAACGGCACCTCGTCGCCGGCGCGCATCGCACGCGCGAGCGGCATGTCGCTGGCCACGCGCGCGCACAACGCGGCGCCGCCGCAATCGAGCAGCGCGATGGTCTCGTGGCCAATGGGCTCGACCACCTTCACGCGCGCGCGCAGCGGCCCCGCCCCGAGCGTGATGTCCTCCGGCCGCAAACCCATCACCACCTCCGTGCCCGCCGTCGCGATCAACGCGGAAGACGGCAGGCGCAATTCGAGCCCGCCGGCGCGCGCCACGAAGCCGCTCGCGGCGCGCGCGAGTTGCGCATCGACCAGCGACATTGCCGGCGTGCCGATGAAACCCGCCACGAACACATTGGACGGGCGATAGTAGATTTCGTCGGGCGTGGCGAACTGCTGAAGCACGCCGCCGTTCATCACGGCGATACGCGTGGACATCGTCATCGCCTCCAGTTGATCGTGCGTCACGTACACGGTGGTGGTGCGAATACGCTGATGCAATTCGATCAGTTCGGCGCGCATGTGCGCACGAAGCTTGGCGTCGAGATTCGAGAGCGGCTCGTCGAGCAAAAATACCTTCGGATTCCGAATCAATGCACGGCCCAGCGCCACCCGCTGCTGCTGGCCGCCGGAAAGCTGGCGCGGCTTGCGTTCGAGCAGTGCGTCGAGTTGCAGCAACTGCGCCACACGGCGCTGCATCTCCGGCCATTGCGACCTGGGCACGCCGCGCTTGCGCAGCGGATAGAGGATGTTCTCGGCCACGCTCAGATGCGGATAAAGCGCGTACGACTGAAACACCATGGCGATGTCGCGCTGCGCGGGCGGCAAATCCTGCACCGGCTGCCCGCCGATCGCAATCACGCCCTCCGTGGGTTGCTCTAGCCCCGCCAGCATGCGCAGCGTGGTGGTCTTGCCGCACCCCGACGGACCCAGAAGCGAGACGAACTCGCCCGCCTCGATCTCGAGATTCAGCGACGGGATCGTCACTGTGTCGCCAAACACCTTGCGAATGTTCCTGAAACTGACCGTCGTCATTTGACTGCTCTCCAGATGCCAATGAATGCCTGCGGCGCCGCTTTCATCCTTTCACTCCGCCGGCGCCAAAGCCGCTCGTCAAATAACGCTGCAAGAAAGCGAAAAAGAACAGCAACGGCACGCTCATCATCACGGACGCCGCCATGAGCAACGACCATTCGATGTTGAACGAAGACACCAGCATGTTCATCACGCCGGTGGTGAGCGGCCGCGTCTCGTCGGTATTCACGAGCACGAGCGCATAGAGATACTCGTTCCAGGCGAGGATGAACGTGAACAGCGTGGTCGAGATGATGCCGGGCAACGCCTGCGGCAGAATCACGTCGAAAAACGCGCCCAGCCGGCCCGCGCCGTCCACCAGCGCCGCTGCTTCGAGGTCGTCGGGAATGCCGGCCATGAAAGAGCGCAACAGCCACAGCGCGTAGGGCAGCGCGAACGTCGTATACGAAATCACGAGGCTCGTGAGCGTGTTCTGCAAGCCGAGCTTCACCATCATCAGATAGAGCGGAATGATGAGCACCACGGAAGGCAGCAGGTAGGTGAACAGCACGGCCGTCGCAATGAATTCGCGGCCGCGATAGCGGTAGCGCGCGAGGCTGTACGCGCCGAGCGTCGACACCACCATCACCAGCACCGTGGTCGCGCAGGCGAGCACGAGCGAATTTTCGAAGTACTGAAGAAATGGCGTTTCGACCAGCAGGCGCCGGTAATGCTCGAACGTGACGTGCTGCGGCAGGAACGCCACCGGAAACACGAACAACTCGCTTTGCGGCTTGAGCGACGTGAGCACCATCCAGACCAGCGGAAACACCGCGAGCAGCACGACGAACCAGGTGGCCAGCGAAGTGAGCGCGATGCGCAAACGTCCCGCTTCCATCATGCCTCCCTCGCGCGGCGCGCACGCATCAGATACCACGTCATGAACACCGCCATGACCGCCATCATGCCGATGGCGGTGGCCGAGGCCGCGCCCATCTGGTTCAGCCCGAATGCCTGCTGATACACGAGCAGCGGCAGCGAGCGCGTGCGATTGACCGGTCCGCCGCCCGTCATCAGATAGAGCAGGTCGAACTCCTTGAAGTCCCAGATGATGCGCAGCAGGATCACCACGCCCAGCACCTCGCGCAATTGCGGCAGCGTCACGTCGAAGAAACGGGCGATCGGCCCGGCGCCGTCCATGCGCGCGGCTTCGTAAAGCGCCAACGGAATCGTCTGCAACCGCGCGAGCACGGCGATCACCACGAACGGAAAATACTTCCACGTTCCCACGAGCACGATGCTCAACATCGCATTGGGCATCTCGCCGAGCCAGTTCACCGGGCTGTCGATCAGATGCCACTGCATCAGCACCTGATTGACGATGCCATACAGGTCGTTGAACAGCCAGCGCCATACGAGCACCGCCACGACGGTCGAGACGAAATACGGAAACAGAATGAGTCCGCGCGCGGCCGAGCGAAACACGACCTTTTCGTTGAGCAGCAATGCCACGGCCACGCCGCAGACGATCTGCAACACCAGCGTGCCCGTGGTCCAGATCACCGTGGTGAGGAGGCCGTCCCAGAACGTCGCCGTGGTGAGCATGTCGACGTAGTTCTGCAAGCCGACGAACGACGCTTGCTGGGTCGGCGTGTACACCGAATTCAGCGAAAGCCAGAGCGCATAGCCGAGCGGATAGACGATCGTCGCGAACAACAGCACGACGGCCGGCAGGATCAACAACAGGCCGAGCTGGCCATAGCGCGCATCGAGCGACATGCGCGTGCCGCGCGGCAAGGTCGCAGTAGACATCAGGAGTCCTCTTCAAATGGGCCAGCCTTGCTCCCGCAATGGCTGGCCGCGATCTCAGCCCTTGGCCTTCATCAGCGCATCCAGCTTTTTCGCCGTGGCGGGCACGACGGTGTTCGGCGCCTCGCCGTTGAGCACGACGCGCTGAACCATTTCCGCCAGTGCATTGCTCGCGACGATCTCGTTCGCGCGCCGGTTGGCCTTGTGGCGCGGCGACTCGTAACCGAGGTTGTGGCCGGCGGCCGCGGCTGTCGACATGCGCTCGATGTCGTCGCGGTACTTGCTGATGATCGGATTGCCGATGTAGCGCGAATCGGCCGAAATGGGCTTGAGCACGGGCAGCAACTGGCCGGGCGCCCCCAGCAGTTCTTCGATATACCCCGCCGGATCGAACAGATATGCCGCGAATGCCTTCGACGCCGCGAGGTTCTTCACGCCGCGCGGAATGAACACGCAAGGAAAGTCGTTGTAGGTCCACGCCGGCACCGAAGCCGAAACCGTCGGATAGGTCGCGCACGTGACCGCGCCGGCGATGGCGGGATTCTGCGTCGCGATGTTGTCCAGCACGCGGCCGCCGTAAATGCCCGTGGCCGTCGCCCCCGACACGAACGCCGTGAGGCTTTCGCCCCAGCTATAGCCCGTTGCGCCCGGCGGCGTGAACTCGCGCATGGACTTGTAGAACTCGAGCGCGTTGCGCGTTTCGGCGCTGTCGATGGCCACCTGGAGGTCGGGCGTGAACACCTGGCCGCCCGCACGATGAATGAAGCCCAGCATGATGAGCGAAGTCATGCTGTTGAGGCCGTAGGGCAGCGGCGCGCCGTAGATCCGGCCCGCCTGCATCTTGCGGCACGCATTGCGCAATTCGTCCCACGTTTGCGGCACCTTCTCGATACCCGCTTTTTGCATCAGGTCGCGGCGAACCCAGAGCATGTCGGCGGCGGTGTTGGCGAGGCCGGTCGCGCACAGCTTGCCGTCGGCGGCGCGGAACACGTCGTTGGCGTTCGGATAGTAGTTTTGCTCGCCGATTTTCGCCACCACGTCGTCCATCGGCTCAAGCAGGCCCTCGGCGTAGTAGGTTTGCGCGGCATACGACGGCAGATGCGTGACGATGTCCGGCACCTGTTTGGCGGCGAACGCCGCGGCAAACTGCGCGGGATAGCCTTCGTCGGAAGTGGGTTCGAACACGACCTTGATATCCGGGTGCAGCTTCATGAAGCCCGCAATCTGATCGCGATACGCCTTCAACTGGTCGGGCGCGGACTGCGTCGACCACCAGCGCAGCGTCACCGGCGCGGCGGCAAACGCCCGCCCGGTCAGGCCCACCGCACTCCATGCCGCCGCGCTTCCCATAGCAGCAGCTTGCAGAAAACGACGGCGCGAGACGCCGCCCCCCTGTTCTTTGTTCGCCATGCCTTCGTTGCTCCCGTCGAGAATGTACGCCACGCGCACCGTTGTGCGTATTTATAACCGTAAAAAATTGGGCGAGCAAACAGTTTGTTCGGCGATTTTGGGCGCGGCGTGCTTTTTCTTGGCTTTTTGTGTGCGCCATGCGCACATGAAGCCGGTCGGGCAGCGACGATGGCTGATACATGCGGGCGAGGGACAGGGGGAATCGGGGCGCCGCTTCGTCTGACGCTTGAAACACTCAGTGCGCGCTTTTTGAGTGCGAAGGCGGGACGCCATCGCGATGCCGCGCTCGAAGCGTTAGCCGAGCGCGCGCCGCGCACGTAGCGTGCGGTCGGCGGTTGTCTTTAACGCGGGTTGGACACGCGACCGTCGATACCGGCGGCGGCGCGTGAAAATCTACTGCGTGGCAGGTCCGACAGGATCGTGACAGCAGACGCAAATCTTGTTGCCTTCCGGGTCGCGGAAGTACGCGCCATCGTAATTCGGGTGGTAATGCGCTCGCAAACCGGGCGTGCCTTCGCAAGCGCCGGCATTCGCCAGCGCACTGGCGTAGGCGTTGTCGACTGCATGACCGCCGAATAGAACCGGAACGCGCGGTCGAAGTCATTCACGCCGACGAACACGTGCGAAATCATTTCAGGCTGCCCCCGTTCCGGTCGCGATGTACGGACACGTTACCACGGCACGCTCGCATTCCCGCTTCGCATGCGAATCCCGCGAAAACACGCTGGAAACAGCGGTAAAGATCACGCCTGACTTGCGCGGAATTCATGGCATCCACGGGACAGCGTATCGCGCGAACCCACATCGAAATGCGCGCACGAGCATATGAGCGCCAGCGTTCGACGAAACAAATAACGAACCGCCGCTCGCCTTCGGGCAGCAACGATTCGTTTCCGTGTACGTGACGCCGCAGCGGCGTTCCACGCAAAAAAGCTTATTTCGAAGCCTCGACCTGACCGCGAATCTCGCCGCCGGGGTTCTTCGCCGTATGCACATTGAAGTACCAGTTGCCGGCCAGAAGATCTTTCTCCTGTGCGTCGGTCAGCGTCGCGTGACCGTCGATCGGGCTCGGCAGGTCTTTCGCATCAATCGGAACGACCACGCCCGCATTCTTGCCGACAGGCGCCGGGCCGTGAAAGTGCGCCATCGTCGCCGGGCCGGTCAGATCGGCATACACCACGTGCCAGTGCAATTCCTTCGACGACGTATCGTAAGTGCCGCTCAACTGGCCGTGGCCGTCGCTGGCCTTGGGCGGCACTTCGGCCGAAGCCGTGAGGTTGGCTTGCAGATTGACGGTGTCGGCCAGCGCGAGAAGCGGCGAGCCGAGACCGAGCGTCAGCGCGACGAGAGACAGCGTCCGGTTGATTTGCATGATCTTTTCCGTAATAGGTTTCGATAGGGCGTCTGATCGGCGAATGCTCTTGCACTCGTTTCGATAACGCGCACGCACCGCAATTATTCCGGCATGCGCAAATAACGCGGGGCGAATGGATTCCGCGCGATCAACTCGCCGAGAGCGGGACGCCGGAGAAGGACGCGTCGCCGTACAACGCATCCACGCGACGGTCGGCGAGGTCTTTGGCGAGCGCCGCAAGATCGGCATCGCCCGGATGCCCGATCAGCGCATAGCCCAGTTGCGAGCGGCGCCACATCACGACGTTCATGTTGCCGATCCGCCGTTGCGCGGGCGGCTGATCCGTCCGCGCATCCTTGACGACGCACAGCGCGACAGGCGCGCCATGCTGCGGCAGATAAACGATCTGCACCAGCGCCTTATCGCCGAAACGCAGCCGCTGCACCCGCTTGAACGTGAGTCCCTGTGCGCTCAGATCGGGGATGGAAAGCGCAAGGCCATCGCGAGTACGAAGCTGGTCGAGCGTTTTCTTCGTCAGGTCCGCGTTGCTGTCGACATATTCGAGCGTCTCGCGCGAATAAAGCTGCTGATAACCGGCCGCGGCCCCAACCCAGGTCTGTGCCGCCGTGGAAGGCGCGCCGCCCGCGCCGCCCAAAATGCCGGGCGCGAGGCGCAGCACGCCGCCGCAAAAGAACGCGCCGGCCACGAACGCAACCGCCAGCCAAGCGGGCGCGACGCGCAGCCGGGAACGCACCGGCGCAACGGCGTTGCCGTTGGACGCGTGCGGGACGGCCGGATCGTTCGCGCCGGTCTGAGCGCGGCTGTCCTGGCGCGCGGCGTCGCGGGCCATCTGGCCAACGGCGGCGGCCAGGCTCTCGGGCACCGGCGGCAGCGCCGCGCGAGCAAACGCCTCCTGGTAAGGCAAATCCGAAGCGCGCAGCAGCGCGAGTTGCGCCTGCGCATCCGGCGACTCGCGCAGCGCCTTCTCGACACGGTCCCGCTCGTGCGGCGGCAATTCGCCGTTCGCATAAGCCAATAGCTCGACTTCATCCAGTTTCATGAAGAGGCGCCGCTTCTCTTTGTCCGCAGTATCAATGGATTTCACCCGGCGCTGCCGCGCGCCCGTTCAGTACCGCCGCTCATTGCCGCCGACGACTCAGGTCTCCGGCGGCAAGTTGGTCGCGGCGCCGAACAACTGGCCGGTGGCGCGTGCCGCAATCTGCTTGCCGAGCGCATCGAGATCCACGCCCTCCGGCTTGCCGATCAACGCATAGCCGACCTGCGCCTGCCGCCAGGTTATCACACGCATCGAGTCGACCGAGCGCCCTTGCGGCCCGGCATCGGGCTTCGGCTCGCGAATCACGCACAGCGCGATGGGCGGTCCCTTGCGCGGCAAATAAACGATCTGCACGAGCGGCTTGTGATTGAAATTCAGCCGCTGGATTCGCTTGAATTCGAGTCCCGCCTGGCTCAGATCGGGGACTTGCAGATCGAGATGATCCTCGGCGCGAATGTCCTTCACGACGCCCGGTGCGTGCTCGATATCGCCCTGCGAATAGGACACCGAATCGCGCGTATAGAGCGCCTGATAGCCCACTGCCGCCGCCACCCACGGCGCCATGCCGCTCGCCGCCGTCGGCGCGTTGCCGTTGAACGGCTCGACATGCAGCATCAGCCCCGCGCAGAACGCACCCGCCACGCACGCGGCCGCGAGCCACGAAGGCACCGTGCGCCAGCGCGAACGCAACGGCGCGCGCGCGGCGGCTTGCGGCGTTTGCGCGGCTTGGCTCGTTGGCGGCATCTGCGGCGCGTTGGCGGCGCTGCGATGCGCGCGTACGAGATCGTCGACGCTCGCCGCCAGCGACGCGGGCAGCGGCGGCAGCGTTTCGGCCTCGAATGCCTCGCGGTAATCGTGTTGCGAAGCGCGCAGCAGGCGAACGAGTTCGGCGGCCTGCGCATCGCCGGCGACGAACGCTTCCACCTCGGCGCGTTGCGCCTGCGGCAGCTCGCCGTCGACATAAGCCATCAGTAAGGTTTCGTCGACTTTCATGCGATCGAATCCTTGCGTCGGGCCGCGCCGGATGCGGTTTCACCGCGCGCCGCGAATTGGGCGCCGATAGCCTGGCGCGCACGGGAAAGCCGGCTCATGATGGTGCCGATGGGCACGCCCAGCGTATCGGCGGCTTCCTGGTAGCTCAGCCCTTCCACGGCAACGAGCAGCATCACCACGCGCTGCGCTTCGGGCAAACGTTGAACGGCGCTTACGATCTGGCCGTGCATCAGTTCGGTTTCCGGCGTCTGCCCGGCGGGATCGGCAACGTTCTCGAGATAATCGTCGTCCCACTCCATGCTGGAGCGCTTGCGCACGCTGCGCGCGCGCACTTCGTCGATCCACGTCGAATGGACGATCGAAAACATCCAGCTCAGCGGCGCCGTGTCCGGCTCCAGTTGGTGCGCGCGCTCGAGCGCCTTGACGCAGGCACGCTGCACCAGATCTTCCGCGTCATGCTTGTCGCCGGCAATGCGCAGCGCGAATGCCCACAGCCGCGGCAGCATCCCGGGAAGCATGCTGGGTAAATCGGCGGTCATCGACGTCTCTCTCCCCTGCTGTCCTGTTGCTTCGTCCCCGGCCGGCGCGGATGAAATGCGCGTTGCCGGCGTGACGCGATGGCGGGAGTGTAACGTGAGGAAAGAATTTGCGCCGCGCACGATTTGCCGTTTCGCTTTCGCGCGGCCCGCGATGCCGCCGTTTCGCTCCGGCGGCGGCCACGCGGCCGCGCGATGTTCAGGCTTCAAGGCGTCACGTCGATACGGCCGTACACGCCCGTGGTGGGCGTGGGGCCCGCGGCGTAGAACAACGTATTGAGGGGCTGATTCGAGAAGCCGTTGCCGAACCCGATGCCCCAAAGCCCCGCCTGCTTGAACGGGGTGCCGTCGGTGTTCGTCAGCGCGCCCGCGAATTTGCCGGTGTTGGGATCGAATGCGTCGATGGTGCCGTCGCCGAAATTGCCGACCAGCAGATCGTTGCTCGCCGCGCCGAAATTCGAGGGCGCCATGGCGAGGCCCCACGGCGAATTCAACGTGGCGGCGGTGGCAATGCGGCGCACGAAATTGCCTGCCGTGTCGAATGCGTCGACCACGCCGTTGCCCGCGCCGTTCACCTGCGTGCGGCCGTCGGGGCCGAGCAATGCATAGGTCACGTACACCTGGTTGCCGATCGCCGCGATCCCGAACGGCGACATGCCGGCGGGCAGCGCGGGATCGACGAACTTGCCGGCAAGCTGAATCTTGTTGAAAGACTTGTCGAACACGTCCACCTTCCGGTTATGAAAGTCGGCGGCATACAGCAGGTTCGCGCCCGCGTTCGCGCCGATCGCAAGGCCTTTGTAAACGGCGCCGCCCGCGCCGTCGTCGAAAGCATTGACGGCCTGCGTCGGCAACACTTTCGGCGACCACGCGGCAATCGTCCCCGCGTCGGTGGCCCAGAGGAACAGTGCGTTCGAGGCGGCACCGCCGTTCGCGCCGATCTGGAAATCGGTGCTTTTGTTGAACACGATGCCGGTCGGCCCCGCGGCCTGCCCGGCGGCGTTCGGCGCAATCGTCACGACCAGCGACTGCACCACGCCGTTGCCGTCGTAAAGCGTGGACTTCTTCGTGTTGTTGTCCGAGACCCAGACCACGCCCGTGGGATTGAATGCGATACCCCAACCGTTCTTCAGGTTCGGATCGACGTTCGGCGCGCTCGTGCTGCCGTCGGAGACGAGCGTGGTGGCCTTGAATTGCGCGGGCACGGTCGGTTCCGTGCTCATGCCGTTGTGAGGGCTGTCGTTGCCGCCGCACGCGGCGAGCGTAACGGCGGTCAGACCGCACAACGCCGCAAGCGTTGCGTTTCGATGCAGTGTCATGATGGATTCTCGCGGAATGATTTCAATGTTCCCCGACTTCATATAATCAGGATCACGAAATAACGATGCAAAACCGGAACGATGAACGCGTGGTGCTGCGCTGCCACGGACTATTCAATCGTCTCGTTCAGAACGAACCATCGGCGGCTTTATTCCAGCGATATTTCACTGCGTTACCGCCTTTCCCGCGCGACCGGAAATAGTTGAGAAAGACGGGAATACTCGCGTAGTCTGAACCGTTGTGCGAAGCGATCCGCGCCCACTCTCCTTTCTCTTCAAGGTGACAGACATGTTCAGGACCATTCCGCCGGCCGCCGGCATTCTTGCTGTTGCCTCGGCACTGAGCGCCTGCTCCGCCATGCAGCCGGACGCCACGACATCGTCTATCGAGCCGCAACAGGCGGAGCGCGTGATGACGCTCACCGCGTCGGGGGTTCAGGTTTATTCGTGCGAACCGGATGCACAGCACCGCCTGGGCTGGGTATTCAAAAGCCCGCAGGCCACGCTGTTCGATGCGAGCGGCCAGGCTGTGGTGCAGCATGGCGCGGGACCGTCGTGGCAAGCCGGGGACGGCAGCCGCATCGTCGGGCACGTGCTCGCGCAGAAGCCGAGCGAAACGAAGGGGAGCATCCCGCAATTGCTGCTGGAAACGCACAGCACCGCGGCTAGCGGCACGCTTTCTTCGGTGCGATATGTGCAGCGGTTGAACACCGTGGGCGGCATGATGCCCGAAGCGCCGTGCGCAACGGAGCATCAAATCGGCAAATCGCCTTATCTGGCGAACTACGTGTTCTACCGGTAGGAAAAGGCGCAAGCCGCGCCGCCTGTTCGGCGGACGGCTTTGTCGCGCCTTGCGGAATGAGCCACGGGCGGCGCGCGCCTGCGGCCTTCTCACTTCCGGCGAATCAAGCCATGCTGTCCAACGCCTTGGCGAACCTCGCCACCGCGCTGTCGACGTCGTTCAGTTTGTCGAGGCCGAATAAACCCACGCGGAACGTCTTGAAGTCGTCCGGTTCGTCGCATTGCAGCGGAACGCCGGGCGCGATCTGCAAGCCCGCATCGGCAAACTTCTTGCCCGACCGAATGCCGTCGTCGTCCGTGTAGCTGACCACCACGCCCGGCGCCTGGAAGCCTTCTGCCGCCACGCTCCTGAAGCCCTTTTCGACGAGCAGCGCCCGCACGCGCGCGCCCAGTTCGAGCTGCTCCGCCTTCACCTTTTCGAAGCCGTATGCCGCCGTTTCCTTGATGACGTCGCGCAGCGTCGCGAGACTGTCGGTCGGCAGGGTGGCGTGGTAGGCGAAGCCGCCGCCTTCGTAGGCTTCCATGATTTGCAGCCACTTGCGAAGATCGCAGGAAAAGCTCGTGCTGGTCGTGCCTTCGATTCTTTCGCGCGCGAGCGCATTGAGCATCACGAGGGCGCAACACGGCGAAGCGCTCCAGCCTTTTTGCGGCGCGCTGATCAACACGTCGACGCCCGTGGCTTCCATGTCGACCCACACCGTGCCCGAGGCAATGCAGTCGAGCACGAACATGCCGCCCACCGCGTGTACGGCGTCGGCCACCGCGCGCAGATAGTCGTCGGGCAGCAGCATGCCGGACGCCGTTTCGACATGCGGCGCAAAGACCAGACCCGGCCTGCTTTCCTTGATGGCGGCCACCACTTCCTCGACGGGCGGCGGCGCATAGGCAGCCTGCCTTCCCTGCTCGACGGGGCGCGCTTTCAATACGCGCGTTTCGGACGGAATGCCGCCCATGTCGAAAATCTGCGACCAGCGGAAACTGAACCAGCCATTGCGAATAACGAGGCATTTGCGGTTCGTCGCGAACTGGCGCGCAACGGCCTCCATGCCGAACGTCCCGCTGCCCGGCACGATGACAACCGACTTCGCGTTGTAGACCTTCTTCAGCGCACTGGAAAGATCGCGCATGACGCCCTGAAAAAGCTGCGACATGTGGTTGATCGAACGGTCGGTGTAGACCACTGAGTATTCGAGGAGTCCGTCGCGGTCGACGTTGGGAAGTAAACCAGGCACGCTCGCCTCCGGTAAACGATGAACGATATGGGCCGCATCGGCAATTCGCCTGCTGCGGCAACCCGACGTAACGGCTCATGACGCAAGCCGCCGGCGGGAGACAAGTTGGCAATTTACTACCTTGGCCCTTGCCTCCCAAGCTTTATCTGCGCGAGGCGCATTGGTGCGCCGCAACAGACTGCCGGCGGCGCCCTGAAACGTGATCGGCCGCGCACGGCGCCCGAAAGCGCATTTAAGTGACGAAGCCCACAGACACGCAGCCGTCATCGCCGCACGATAGCGCTGCCCAAAGACTGCACTACGTTGCGCACGCAACGTTCGAGCGGAATTCGACAATCAACCTTCTGACTACTGCAAATGAAATCGATGCGTCTGTTTTTGGCGTGCATGATGTCGGCCTTGTCGGCGCACTGCGCGTTTGCACAAAGCGTTGCCGATAAAACCTGGTACGTCGCGCCCACGGTCAGCCTCACGATCAACGACAGCGCGCGCACCGACAGCACCGGCGTGGCCGGCGGCGTGGCGCTGGGCAAGGTGTTGAGCGATCACTGGAACGTCGAGCTGGCCGGGCAATTCGTGTCGTTCGGAGATCAGGATCATCAGGCCAGCCTCGTGCTGGACGGCCTCTATTTCCTGAAGCGCAACAAGACGTTTTCGCCGTTCATCACGCTGGGCGTCGGCGGCGTCCACGAAGGACCGCTGCCGAACGACGGCCAGAATCGCGACCTGCTGCTCCGGGGCGGCGTGGGCTTCACCACGAGCCTGAGCCGCAACGTCGACTTCCGGATGGATGCGCGCTATCAATGGCACGGCAGCACGGGCGGCGCGCCCGATCTCGGCGACTATTTCGTTTCCGCAGGCCTGAACATTTATTTCAAGTGACGCCGAACGCGCTGCGGGCGCGGTCCATTCACGCGCGCGAAGCGTCGGCGTCGCGCAGCGTGATGCCGGTCCACACGCCCGCTGCGCACAGTTCTCGAATCAGTTCGCAAATCGTATCGCGCACCGCCAGCGAAGCCGAACTCACCGGCAACGAATTCGGCCAGCACAGACTGACGGGCCGCTGAATCACGGGCTCCACGATGCGCCGCATCTTCGGCCGATCCGCGGGCGCGCGCAGCGCGACGGCCGAGGCCGGCAAGATCGTGCATGCCGCGCCCGACTGCGCGACGGAGAGCAACGTCGGCAACGAATCAATATCGGCGACGATGTTCAGGGGAATCTGCTCGCGCGCGAACACGCGTTCGAGCAAAAGACGCAATCCGTTGGACGCACCGGGCGCCACCATCGGCACGTCGGCCAATACGGGCAGCGGACAGGTTTTCGCGCGCTCGGTCACGCGCTTGCCCAGGTCGCCGAACAGATACAGTTCTTCGTCCAGAGCGGGCATGGCCGTAATGCCCGCCGTATTCGTTTCCCGAAACAGGATGCCGATATCGAGCCGGCCGTTCGCAAGCAGCTCGTTGAGATAGCCGCTCATGCTCTCGAAAAATTGCAGACGTATGCCGGGAAAACGCAAGCGAACGCGCTCGAACAACGGCATGGCGAGCACCGAAGACATAGTGGTGGGAAAACCCACCGCCACCGTGCCCGACTCCGCGCCCACGCCTTCGCGCACCTCCTGGCGCAATTGCTCCATCTGACGCAGCACGAGACGTGCGTGCCGATACATCGCCTGGCCCGCCGCCGTCGGCTTCACGCCCTGCGAACTGCGAATGAGCAAGGGCACGCCCACGTCGCTCTCGAGCTTCGCGATCTGCTGGCTCAACGAAGGCTGCGCGACAAAGAGCTTTTCCGCCGCTTTGCCGAGGCTGCCATAGTCGACGATGTTGACGAAATAGCGAAGCTGCCGGATATCCACGCGCGAACCTCAAAAGGGAGAAAGGCATAGGATACGCCTATGACGGTCACATTCAATCCATATTTCCCCAGCGCGCGGCGCTTCACCTAAAGTCGTCGTATTCCAATCTAAAGCGCTGCGGTTCGCCCGCGCGGGAGACGACATGCCTCACCCGAATCGCGGCCACGCCGCCGCGCCCGCTTCTTTGCGCCGCCTCCCCTGCATTCGCCGTTCCGCTTCATACGTCGCATGGCCGCGCGAGATCGCCGCTTTCCTTTCGCCGCAAACGCGCTGACGCTCGACCACGCCGTACTTGCCCGCGTTCTCTCCCTTCGAATTTGACTACGCCATGAATGCATCGACCGACTCGTATCAAGACATTCGTGAAGCCATTCGCGATCTTTGCAGTCAGTTTCCCGCCGAATACTTCCGCAAGATCGACGAAGAACGCGGCTACCCCGAAGCCTTTGTCGATGCACTCACGCAAGCGGGCTGGCTCGCGGCACTCATCCCGCAGGAATACGGCGGCTCCGGTCTCGGGCTCACCGAAGCCTCGGTCATCATGGAGGAGATCAATCGCAACGGCGGCAATTCGGGGGCGTGCCACGGCCAGATGTACAACATGGGCACGCTGCTGCGCCACGGCTCCGCCGCGCAGAAAGACCGCTATTTGCCGAAGATCGCGACGGGCGAATTGCGCCTGCAATCCATGGGCGTGACCGAACCCACCACCGGCACCGACACCACGAAGATCAAAACCACGGCCGTGCGCAAGGGCGACCGCTATGTCGTGAACGGCCAGAAGGTGTGGATCTCGCGCGTTCAGCATTCGGACCTGATGATCCTGCTCGCGCGCACCACGCCGCTTGCGGAAGTGACGAAGAAAAGCGAAGGCATGTCGATTTTTATCGTCGATCTTCACGAAGCCATCGGCAAGGGCATGACCGTGCAGCCGATTCTCAACATGGTCAATCACGAGACCAACGAACTCTTCTTCGACAATCTGGAGATTCCCGCCGAAAATCTGATCGGCGAGGAAGGCAAGGGCTTCAAGTACATTCTCGACGGCCTGAACGCGGAGCGCACGCTCATCGCGGCGGAATGCATCGGCGACGGCTACTGGTTCGTCGATAAAGTCTCCGAGTACGTCAAGGACCGCATCGTGTTCGGCCGCCCGATCGGCCAGAACCAGGGCGTCCAGTTTCCCATTGCCCGCTCGTACGTCAATGTCGAAGCGGCCAGCCTCATGCGTTTCGAAGCCGCGCGCCGGTTCGACGCGCACGAGCCGTGCGGCGCGCAGGCGAACATGGCCAAGCTGCTGGCCGCCGATGCCTCGTGGGAAGCCGCGAACGCGTGCCTGCAATTTCACGGCGGCTTTGGCTTCGCGTGCGAATACGACGTCGAACGCAAGTTCCGCGAAACGCGTCTCTACCAGGTCGCGCCCATTTCGACGAACCTGATTCTCTCCTACGTCGCCGAACATGTTCTCGGCCTGCCGCGCTCCTTCTAACGGAAACCCACCCCATGCGCCCGCTCGATGGAATCAAGGTCGTCACGTTCGAACATGCCGTCGCCGCGCCGTTCTGCACGCGCCAACTCGCCGATCTCGGCGCGCGGGTCATCAAGATAGAGCGGCCCGGCACCGGCGATTTCGCGCGCAATTACGACGAACGCGTGCGTGGCCTCGCGTCGCACTTCGTCTGGACGAACCGCTCGAAAGAGAGCCTGACGCTAGATGTCAAGCACACCGAAGCACTTGCCGTCGTCCACGCCTTGCTTGCCGGCGCCGACGTGTTCGTTCAGAATCTCGCGCCCGGCGCAATCCAGCGTTTGGGGCTCGATTACGAAACGCTGAAGGCACGTTATCCGACGCTGATCGTTTGCGATATCTCCGGTTACGGACTCGACGGGCCGTACCGCGACAAGAAAGCCTACGACCTGCTGATTCAAAGCGAGTCGGGTTTCCTGAGCATTACCGGCTCCGCCGGCGAACCCGCGAAGGCAGGCTGCTCGATCGCCGACATTGCCGCCGGCATGTACGCCTACTCGAACATCCTCGCCGCGCTCATCGAACGCGGCAAGACCGGGCGCGGTCGCCATATCGACATTTCCATGCTGGAAAGCATGGTCGAGTGGATGGGCTATCCGCTTTATTACGCGATCGACGGGCAAAGCGCGCCGCGGCGCACGAGCGCCTCTCACGCCACGATTTATCCGTATGGCCCGTTCAAGGCCGGCGACGGCAACATCGTCATGCTGGGCTTGCAGAACGAGCGGGAGTGGGTGAGCTTTTGCGAGTCGGTCATTCGCCAACCCGATCTCGCGAACGACGCCCGTTTCGCGAGCAACAGCCGCCGCGCTGAAAACCGCGCGGAACTGGGCCACTTGATCGAGCAGGCTTTCGCGGATCTCACGGCGCAAAGCGTGGTGGAACGACTCGAAGCCGCGAAGATCGCCAGCGCGCGCATGAACGACATGCAAGCCGTCTGGAAGCACGAGCAACTCAAGGCGCGGCGGCGCTGGACGACGGTGCGAACCCCGGCGGGCGAAATTCCCGCGCTCTTGCCGCCCGGCATGCCGCCCGAAGGCGACGTCCGCATGGACGCGGTTCCCGCGCTTGGGCAACACACGGCCGCCATTCTTGCCGAACTCGGCTACGACGCCGAAAGCATTCGCGCCCTGCAAGCCGCGGGCGCGGTGTAACGCGGCGCGGCGCTCGACGCGATCCGTCATGGCCGGCAACACGCGGTGCGGGCCGCCATAGGCGGCACCTATCGGTGGAATCGGCGAACGGGCGAAACCGGCGAACGGGCCGCTCGCGCCGCCCCGGACTGCGCTAGAGTCGCCGAACGGCCTGGAGAATTCGATGCCACTACACCTCGACCTTGCTGACATGCGCCTCTTCGTCAACATCGCGGAGAGCAACAGTTTCACGCGCGGCGCCGAGCGCTCTGGCATCTCGCTGCCGGCCGCGAGCCTGCGCGTGAAGAATATCGAGGACGATATCGGCGTCAAGCTGCTGTATCGCGCGAGCACCGGCGTCACGCTGACGCCGCCCGGCGACGCGCTGCTGCATCACGCGCGCATCATGCTGCAACAAATGGAGCGCCTGAAAGGCGATTTGCAAGCCTACGCGGAGGGCGTGAAGGGCCATCTGCGCATCGCCGCGAACACCACCGCCATCACCGAAATGCTGCCCACGGCCCTGAGCCGATTTCTCGCGACCCATCCCGACGTGGACATCGAACTGCGCGAGCGGCTCAGCGGCGACATCGTGCGAGCGGTCAGCGACGGCATGACCGACATCGGCATCGTCGCGGGCAACGTGCTGACCGAAGGGCTCGACGTGCTGCCCTATCGGCAGGACCGGCTCGTGATCGCCGTGGGCAACGCCCACCCGCTCGCGCAGCACGGCGCGGTCGATTACCGCGACACGCTCGACTACGACTTCGTGGGCCTGCACGAGGACAGCGCCATTCACGCGTTTTCGGTTCAGGCCGCGCGCGTGCTGAACCGGCCGCTGCGCATGCGCGTGCATGTCGGCAACTTCGAGGCGCTGTGCCGGATGATCGAAATGGGCGTGGGCATCGGCATTCTTCCCGAGCTGCCCGCGCGGCGCTACGAGAAGCAGATGGGTATCCGCATCCTCGCGCTCAACGACGAATGGGCCGCGCGCAACCTGAAAATCTGCACGCGCAGCCTCGAAGCGCTGCCGGGCTTCGCGCGCGCGCTCATTTTGCAGCTCACGAACGAAGCGCGGTGAATCGCCGGTTCGGCGCGCTCAACCGAGCAGCGGTCCCACCTCCTCGATCTGCGGCATCGCCGCCACGCGCTCGAACAAGCGCTGCATCTCGGCCTCCGATGCGCCCGCGCCGAATGCCGCGAGGCGCAGCGCTTTCGCCCGCAATTCCTCGCGCGCCAGCGTGTTGCCGGGGTCGCCCTTGGGCTCGTCCACGCGCGCGCGCAGCGTGCGCCCGTCGGTGGTCGTGACCGTGACCTTGCCGATCCAGCGCGCCGGGTACGCCGCGTCCACGTCGGGGTCCAGTTCCATGCGCACTTTCCCGCAAAACGCGCGCACGCGCGCCTCGCTGAATTGCTGCGCGAATTCGTTCAGGCCCGCGTTGCGATACAGCGCGATCAAACCCAGCACCGTGCCCATCGAGAACTTCGCCTGATGCACGGTGCGCGGGTCGACAACCGGTCCCAATACGTCGAGCGCGCCTTGATGAACGTGCGTCGTCACCTGCGCGATGTCGTCGGCGCTCAGGCCATGTTCGGTCATCACGGCGAGCAAGGCGTCCGCCGCCGGATGCGTGTGGCGGCACGACGCGTGGAACTTGAACGAGGTCTCCGCGAGCGCCCAGCGCTCCCCCAGCCGGTCGACGAGCCGCGCCGGGTCGGCGTCGCTGGACATGCCGGCGGCCATGCCCTGCGCGCCGTCGAAAATGCGCGAAGCGCCGGTGAAGCCGTCCCTCGCGAGATACGCGGCCAGCAGCCCGTTCGACGCGGCCTTCGCCGTGTGCAACTGCTTGGAGTCGGCCGCATCGCGCAGGAACTCCCAGAGGCCCGCCGCCTGCGTGCCCGCGGAGCCGAACGCATGGAGCATCTGCGCGGCGGAAAGATTCAGCAGATGGCCCGCCGTCGCGGCGGCGGCGAGCGTGCCGGCCGTGCCCGTCGTATGAAACACGCGATAGTGCGAGCGTCCGAGAAATTCGCCCACGCGAATGCCGACTTCGTATCCCGCCGCCGCGCCCGCGATCAGCGCGCGGCCGGAGCGCTTTTCCTGCTGCGCGATGGCGAGCGCGACGGGAAACACCACGGTGGCCGGATGCAGCACGGAACGATTGTGCAAGTCGTCCTGCTCCGCGTAGTGCGAGGCGGCCGCATTCACCATCGCCGCGAAATACGGCGTCGTGCGGCGGCGCGACACCAGCACTTCGGCGTCGCCGCCCGCGCCGCTCATCTGCCGCGCGAACGCTTCGATGGTCTCCACGGGCCGCGCGCCCTTGCCCGCGAGCGTCGAGCCGATCCAATCGAGAAACAGGTCTTCGACACGCGTGACGACCGCCGGCGGCAAGTCGGCAAACTGCAACGATGCCGCGAATGCGGCCAGTTCCTTCCCGGGATGCGTGCTCACGCCGTGTCTCCTCGCTGATTGCGTCGATGTGCCGGAATCGCCCTGACTGGCCGCAGCCTCGCCCGAGCCGGATGCCCGTCAGCATGCGCGAGCGGCGCGCAATCGGGAATTCCAAAGTTCAAAAGGGGCGCTTTGCCTCGCCTTAAGCGATGCTCGCTTACCCTGGTGCGCGCGGCGCCGGTCGCCTCGCAAGCGCCGTGCTGCCGCACCCTTTGGCGCGCGCAAAGGCCGCCTTCAGGAGTTTCGAATTCCCCCCGCGCGCACGATGGCGCACGCTCGGCATTTCGATCAACCTCCCATGCGCAACGTGGATATCGACTATCTGAAGCAGTGGATCGGCCGCAGCGAAACGCGCGTCGACACGATCACGCCCACGCCCGTCGATGCGCTCAACGCGCTGCTCGACCGCGACGACGCGCCCTGCGCGGCAGGCGACGTCGTGCCGCCGCTCTGGCACTGGATGTACTTTCTGCCGATCGTGCGCAGCTCGCAGGTTGGCGCGGACGGCCACCCGATGCGCGGCGGCTTCCTGCCGCCCGTGCCGCTGCCGCGCCGCATGATCGCGGGCGGGCGCATCGACCATGCGCAACCGCTGCGGGTGGGCGACACGGTCACGCGGCATGCGCGAATTCTCAGCGTCGAGCACAAGCATGGGCGCACCGGCGATCTCGTGTTCGTCACGGTGCGCAACGAGCTTTCGACGGCGCGCGGCGTGGCGCTCGTCGAGGAACAGGACATCGTTTATCGTGAGGCCGCGCCGCCGGGCAGCGTGCCCGCCGCGCCGCCGCAACTCGCGCCGGCCGGGCATCTCTGGGACCGCAAATTCACGCCCGACGAAGTCGTTCTGTTCAAGTTTTCGGCGCTCACGCTCAACGGCCATCGCATTCACTACGATCATCCGTACGCGACGCAAGTGGAAGGTTATCCGGGCCTCATCGTACACGGCCCGCTGATCGCGATCCTGCTCGCCGATCTCGTGCGTCGCCACGTCGCGCGGCGCAGCGTGGCGCGCTTCACGTATCGCGGCGTCAATCCGACCTTCAACACGGGAGCGTTTTTTCTGTGCGGCACGCCCGAAGGCGAAAACGGCGCGGCGCTCTGGTCGCGAAGCGCGGCGGGCGAACTGGCGATGCAGGCGAGCGTCGTATTCAGGTGACGCCCAACGCGCGCACCGCTTCGCGCGCGCCTCGAAGGCGGGGATCGGCGAATTGAGTCGGCGAATGAGTCGGCAGATGAGCGGCGAATGAGTCGACACCCCGACAGGCAAGCGAAAAACACCAACAGCTCAAGCAAGGAGACAACCGGAATGGAACAGGGAAATGTCACCCTCGGCCTGCGCAGCCGCTGGTACGACGGACTCACGTCGATGCATTGGCGCGTGCTGCGCGCGAGTTTCCTCGGCTGGATTTTCGACGGCTACGAAACGCTCGCCATCGTCGTCGTGCTCGTGCCGATGCTGCATTCGCTGCTCACGCCCGCGCAGGCGGCTTCGGTGCCGGTCTATGCGGGCATCGTGATCGGCATCACGCTGCTGGGCTGGGGGCTCGGCGGCCTGATCGGCGGCGTGCTGGCCGACTATGTGGGACGCAAGCGCATGATGCTGTGGTCGGTGTTTCTCTATGCGCTCTTTTCCGGGCTCACGGCGTTCTCGCCCGACATCTACGTGCTGTGCGCGCTGCGCTTTCTCACCGGCCTCGCGATGGGCAGCGAGTGGAGCACCGGCATTGCCCTGCTCTCCGAAACGTGGCCCGAACGCGCGCGCGCCAAGGGCGCGGGCTTTCTGCAATCGGGCTTCGGCTGGGGCACGCTGCTCGCGGCGGTGGTCTGGTATCTGCTCGCGGGCGCGCATCCGTTCGGCGCCAATACGTGGCGGCTGATGTTCGTGCTGGGCGCCATTCCCGCGCTGTTCGTGCTTTATATCCGGCGCGGCGTGGACGAATCGGAAAAGTGGCAGCGCGCCGTGCGCGAAAAGCGCTGGCACGCGACCAACGCCGACCATCGCGCCGCCACGGTGGATCATGCACGCGAAAGCAAGCGCCCGTTCACGCTCGCCCAATTGTTCAGGGAGCGCGAGGCGGCTCGCCGCACGATCCTGCTGTTCCTGCTCTCCGTGGTCGCCACGATCGGCTGGTGGGCCATTTCCACGCTGCTGCCGGCCTATACCGTTGCCATTGCGAAAGCCGAGCAGGTGGCCGATCCCGCTTCGTGGGGCACGCGCGTTTCGATCACCTACACGATAGGCGCGATCGCGGCTTATACGATCGGCGGCTTCGTGATCGACTGGATCGGCCGCCGCGCGTTCATTTCGCTCACCTTCCTCGGAGCGCTCGTCATTACGTTCATCACGTACAAGCTCACGCACACCGTCGAAGCGATGATCATCGTCGCGCCGATCAACGGCTTCTTCACGCTGGGCTTCGCGTACGTGTGGATGGCGATCTACCCGTGCGAGCTGTTCACGAGCACCGTGCGCTCGACGGCGAGCAGCTTCGTTTTCAACGCGGCGCGCCTGATCGCATGGGTGTTTCCCATCGTCGCGGGCACCATCGTCAAATCGTTCGGCGGCGCGCCGCAGGCCGCCATGGCGCTCGGCTCGGCCTATGTTTTCGGCATCGCGCTCGCCTGGTTCCTGCCGGAAACGCGCGGCGAAGGAATGCCGGACTAGCGGCCGCGGCCACGTAAGCGCATAAGCGCGCAAGCGATTGTTCGGCTGATCCTGCCAGTTAATTCGTTCGAGGCCGCTTTATCCCGGCGGCCCGCCCTCGTACATTCGTACACGTCGCCGGCCAAAGGCCATTTGATGGCTTCACGCCAGTCCCGACGCCGGCTCCGTCAACAGTGCGATTTACACCGAGGGATACATCATGAGCAAGCTTGCAGGAAAAGTGGCCGTCGTCACGGGCGCGTCGAAAGGAATTGGCGCGGCAATCGCGAAGGCGCTCGCGGCCGAAGGGGCGTCGGTGGTCGTCAACTACGCCAGCAGCCGGGCGGGCGCGGAAGCGGTAGTGTCGGCAATCGTCGCGGCGGGCGGCAAGGCGGTGGCGGCGGGCGGCGACGTGTCGAAGGCGGCCGACGCGCAAGGTATCGTCGATACGGCCATCGAAACTTACGGCCGCCTCGACATTCTCGTCAACAACTCGGGCATTTACGAGTTCGCGCCGATCGAAGCGATCACCGAAGCGCATTACCGCAAGCAGTTCGACACCAACGTGCTCGGCGTGCTGCTCACCACCCAGGCGGCCGTCAAACATCTGGGCGAAGGCGCGAGCATCGTCAACGTGAGTTCGGTCGTGACGACGCTGACGCCGGCCGCCACGGCCGTCTATAGCGGCACCAAAGGCGCCGTGGACGCGATCACCGGCGTGCTCGCCCGCGAGCTGGGCCCGCGCAAGATTCGCGTGAACGCGATCAACCCCGGCGTGGTGGAAACCGAAGGCGCGCACAGCGCCGGCGTCATGGGTTCCGACTTCGAGAGCGCCGCGCTCAGCCAGACGCCGCTCGGGCGCATCGGCCAGCCGGACGACATCGCCTCGGCCGTGGTGTTTCTCGCTTCGGACGATGCGAGATGGCTCACGGGCGAACATATCGTCGCAAGCGGCGGCATGCGGTAATCCACGTCGAAACGCTCTTTCCAGACGACGAATAAGCGCCGCGCGAGCGTTCGGCAACGAATGCCCACGCGGTGGCATTCGCGCGGTCGTGGTTTCCCTTCCACGCACCACTCAGGTGCTTACGTTGCCCGATTTCCGCCTTTGCGCGCCGATCAATCGGGGCACGTTACTTGCTCTCAATTTTTCGCGAAGCCGCTCGTTAACCAGAAAAGCGCCTTGAAGCGCATTTCGAAGTTAAGCGTGCCGGCCAACGCCGAAAGACACGGTTATTCGTCGACGAGCATCCGGTTCACGGGGAGCAAGCAGGCATGGAACGCGATTACGATTACATGGGGTACGCCATTCGAGTCAGCACGGAATCCATTTCCGTGCCGGTCCTGAAGAAAATGCAGATGCACGACAGCGGTTATGTCGCCATGGTGTCGATTTTCAAATCGGACAGTTCCGTGCCCTGCTTCCCCGACATGCGTTTGACGGACCTCGGCGATCGCTGGTTCGCCACCGAAGTCGACGCGTTGATGCGCGGCTATAGCGTCGGACGGCGCATCGTGGAAGAAGCGCTTGGCGGCCGCGTGGTGTGAGCGCTCGCCGCGTGGTGTGAGCGCTCGTAATGGCGTGTCAAATCTGCGTCAATCACGGCTCGCATCGGTTTGGCCAACGCCGCGATATCATTCGCATAACGAATTAAAATATCCCGAAAACGGCAGTGCCCGTTCGCACCGCAGCCGCTTGAGTATCGAATAAGTTCGGCGTCGCGCGCCGCATTCGCGGATAACGACACCTGCAATAACCGGTTTCCCAGCGCGGTTATTCGTCAAAAATCGAAACTCACCATTGCGCACAATGCGCTTAATTATATGCGCCGACTTTTCTACACTTCGCGTTGACTGGCACGAAGTCGGTTCCGCGCTTTCGCTATTCGGCATTGCACGCTGCTTGTCCGCCAACTCGCGGATCAGGCGGCTTTGCGCGCCGTTATCGAACACGCTTATTGAATGCGCTTATCTGAATGCGCTTATCGAACCCGGTTATCGAGCGCGTTGATGAACACGCTTATCGAACCGGTTCGGTTTGCCGCACCCGCTTCGAACCGAAACCCGTGCCGCGCATGCAACGATCGTTATGGCGAACTACAAAAGGATCGTTGGCGTCCACATTTTCATTCCATTCAAACAGGAGCGAGACATGAACAAGATCACCGGCACCCTGATCGCAGCGGCCGCGCTTGCGGTATCGGCAGGCGCGTATGCGCAAAGCAACAACACGCTGGCCACGCCGAGCGTCATGTCGCCGGCTCACGCGACGAGCGGCTACGGCACGCCCACGGCCGCCAATTCGGAAAGCGGCAGCGGCGCGCCCAATCCGGCGCTCACGAACGGCGCTGATCCGGCCACCACGGCGCCCGCGCCCGGCGCCAACAACACGCTCGCCACGCCGAGCGTGAAGTCGCCCGCCGCGCACTAACCGCACGCCAGGCGCGATCAAACTCGGCCCGCGGGCGGATGCGTGACGATGGCACGCAATTCCGCCTGCATTTGCGCGCGAGAGTCGCGCAACTTCCGCAGATCGGGAACGGGCCGCGCAAGCGATTCGTCGCGCGCGAACGCGGTTTCGAGCGTCTGCGCGATGTCGAGCAAGCCTGCTTCGCCGCGCATCGGGCCGATCATCTGGAGTCCGAACGGCATGCCGGCGTGATCGACGCCGCAAGGCAGCGACATCGACGGATTCGTGAGCAGCGTCACCACGTAAGTGAGCGCGACCCAGCGATAGTAATTTTCGAGTTCCACGCCGTCGATACGCGCGCAATGCGGCGTGGTCCACGCGAACGGCGTAACGGGCGAAACCGGTGAAACGATCACGTCGTAGCGCTCGAACAGTCTCTGAAACCGCCGATACAGCGCCGTGCGCCGCGTCTGCGCGCGCGCCACGTCGGCCAGCGTGAGCGCGCTGCCCATCTCGTAGTTCGCGCGCGTGTTCGCTCCGAGCGAGGAAGGATCGCGCTCGTAGGTTTCGCGCAAACCCGCGACGAATTCCTCCGCGCGCACGACGTCGAACAGGGAGTGCGCGTCGGCCATGTCCAGCCCGGCGTGATCGATGGGCTCGCACACGCTCACCTGGGGAGCGATGCGCGCGAGCTTCGCGCGAAACGTCGCGCGAATGGAGGCGTCCACCGCGCAAACGCCGAAGTCCTCCGTATAGCCGATGCGCAGCGTCGCCGGATCGATGCGCGCGCCCGCGTGTGCGTCGAGCGCCGCGTCGTAACTCAGCGGATCGCCGGGCGCGTGTCCCGCGACGGCGGCCAGTTGCAGGCGCACGTCGGCAACGCAGCGCCCCATCGGCCCGCTGGTCCAGTTGGGCGCCCAGCCCAGGCAGCGATGCGCGGAAGGCACGAAACCCGGCGACGCCCGAAAGCCCACCACGCCGCAGAGCGCGGCGGGAATGCGCAGCGAGCCGCCAAGGTCGGAGCCCGTGGCGAGCGGCAGCATGCCGGTCGCGAGCGCCACCGCCGAGCCGCCGGACGAGCCGCCCGCGTTCAGGCGCGGATCGAACGGATTGCCGGTCGCGCCCCACACCGCGTTGCGCGTATTGGCGCCCGCGCCCATCTCGGGCGTGTTGGTTTTCGCGGCGACGATCGCGCCCGCCGCGCGCAAGCGCGCGACGAACGCGTTGTCGGCGCCGGGAACGTGATCGCGGTAAAGCGGCGAGCCATACGTCGTGAGCAAGCCGGCCGTTTCCTCCAGATCCTTCACGCCGATCGGCAAACCGTGCAGCAGCCCAAGCGGCTCGCGCCGTGCCACGGCTTCCTGCGCGCGGCGCGCCTCGTCGCGCGCGCGCTCGAACGCGGTGGCCGCGAGCGCGTTGACGGAAGGTTCGACGGCTTCGATACGCGCGAGGCACGCGTCGAGCAATTCAACGGGCGAAAGCTCGCCCGCGCCGATCAGGCGCCGCGCCTCCACGGCGGACAATTCCAGCAGGGCTTCAGGCATTCGGGTCGTGAGAAGTAGGCGGAAAAACGGGCAAGCACGCGATCACGCAGGACATTACGCAGCAGATTACGCAGCAAGCGCACGCGCCGATTGATCGACGCAAGCAACGATCGCATCGCGCGTATTGAGCAGATGCACGCGCGTCTGCTCGCGCACCGCCTCCGTATCGCGCGCGCGCCACGCCTCGAGCAGTTGCGCATGTTCTTCGTTGTTGCTCGCCATGATATCGGGCTGCACGTACATCGACAGCGAAACATAAGGCCGCGCCAGCAGCGAAAGCCCGCGCACCACGTCGAACAGCCGCGTGCTCGCTTCGCTTTGCATCAACGCCTGATGGAAGTCTTCGTTGAGCAGCGTCCATTGCTCCGAACTGGGCGCGACCGCGCTCATCGCCTCGTGGCAGGTGCGCGCGGTTTCGAGTTGCGCGGCGCTCGCATGCAGGCACGCGCGCGCCGCGAGCATCGGTTCGAGCATCATGCGCAGCTCGTAAATCTCGCTCACGTCGTCGGCGGTCAAGCCGCGCACTTCGACGCCTTTATTCGGGTCGATCGCCACCAGCCCTTCCGCGCGCAGATCGCGAAACGCCTCGCGCACCGGCGTCGTGCTCACGCCCAGACGTTTCGCGACTTCCTCCTGACGCAGCCGCGTTCCCGCCGCATAGACGCCTTGCAGAATCTCCACGCGCAGCGTGCCCAGCACGTATTCCTGAATGGTGCGATACGGCTTGCCCATGATGTCTCCCCGATTGTGATCCGGCCGCGGCATGCACGGCCACGACGAAGTTCAGGCGGCGGCCTCGCAGCGCGCGCGAAGGCCGGCATCGCGTTCGGCATCGCGGCCGGGATCGAGATCGCGCCGCGCGCCGATCGCGCTTTCCACCCACGCCGCCGCGCGCAGCGCCGCCAGATCCTCGCCATAGGCGCCGATAATCTGAAAACCCAGCGGCAAGCCCTGCTCCGTCCAGCCCGAGGGCACCGTGACCGCGGGCACGCCCAGCAGGCTCCACGGCGCGCAGAAAACCGGGTCGCCGGTATCGTCGAGTCCTTCGGGCGCGGCCCCCGTTGCCGGCACGCTCACGAGCGCGTCGCAGCCCGCGAGCAGCGCCGCCGATTCCGCGCGCAGCTTCGCCTGCAACGCCAACGCGTCGCGATAGCGCGCCTCGGGCATGGCCGCGCCTTCGTCGATCAGTGCGCGCATGGGCTCGCTCAATTGCGCGCGATGCGTCTGCGCCGCCGGCCCCACCGCGTGCCACGCTTCGACACGCAGAATGACGTGCAAGGCATCGACGATCTGCGCGAGGTCCGCGCCAAAACCGATTTCGACGATATCCGCGCCGGCCGCGCGCAAGCGCGCGAGCGACGCCTCGAAGTTCGCCTTCTGCGCGTCCTGCATGCGCGCGTCGAACGGCGTGCGCACGACGCCCAGGCGCGGCGGCGCGGCCAGCGGCGCGAACCACGTTTGCCAGGCGGCCACGGTGTCGATGGCTTCGGGACGCCCGGCCACGAACAACGCATGCGCGAGCGCCGCCGTTTCCACCGACTGCGCAAAGAAACCGATGTGATCGAGCGATGCCGCCAGGGGATGCACGCCTTCGCGCGAGATGCTGCCGTAGCTCGGCTTGTAGCCGACCGCGCCGCAATACGCGGCGGGACGAATCACCGACCCCACGGTTTGCGTGCCCAGGGCGAGCGGCACGATGCCCGCGCCCACGGCCGCCGCGGAGCCGCTCGACGAACCGCCGGGCGTGTGCGTCTCGCGCCACGGATTCACGGTCGGGCCGGGTTGCCGCCACGCGAATTCCGTGGTCACGGTCTTGCCGAACAAGAGCGCGCCGTATTCGCGCAGCTTCGTCACGATGGCGGCGTCGGCCGCGGGACGATGGCCGCGATAGATCGGCGAGCCGTAACTCGTGGGCATGTCGCTCGTGTCGATCAAATCCTTCACGCCGACGGGCAAGCCCGCGAGCGGCGCGCATGCATCCGGCTCGACGTACGAACGCGGACGATACGTGAAGGCGTGCAGCGCGGGCTCGAGCGCATCGGCGCGCGCGATCGCCGTGTCGAGGCGCTCCCGGCTCGCGGCGACATTGCCGCGTTGCGCGATCAGCGCCGTCACGAACGACGGGTTGGCTTCGGTCATGGTGCCCTTCCATTCGAAGCGTTCGCACGCCAGCGTGCGAACGCATGGGTTATCGCCGGCGATATGAATGCGCCTTGGCGTGCGCGTTACTTCGCGAGCGCGGCGGCAAACGAGTTGTCGACGGAACCGGCATACGTGGCCGCGCCCGGCTTGATATTGCCGATCGACTCCTGGAGCGCCAGCGCGTTGCGGAACGCCTGCTCCGAAATCTCGGGCGTGGGCGCATAGATGTTCTGGTCGATCAGGCGTCCCACGGCCGCTTCCACGATCTTCGCGTCGAGCGACGGAAACTCGCTTTTCGCAACGTCCTTGGCCGTTTGCGGCGACTGATGAATGAGCGCCTCCGCCTCGCCGATCGACTTCACGAACGCGGCCACCATCTTCGGCTTGTCCTTGATCGTCGAAGCCAGCGCGTCGAGCGTCGAGAACGCGTAGCCGCCCGGATACGCCTTCGGGAAGCCATACACGATCTTGTAGCCCTGCGCGATGCCCGTATCGGCCTGCGGCTCGTACACGGCAGCCGCCTGGCTGCGGCCCGCGGTCACGGGCGCGAGTTCGGTGCCGAGCTGCACGGTGTTGAGCGACACCTTCTCGATCTTCTGGTCCTTGATGAGCCCTTGCAGCAGATACGTGCTGGTGGAAGGCGGCAGCGCCACGGCCACGCTCTTGTTCGCCATGTCGCCGGGCTGATGCACGCCCGCGTCGGGCGGCGCGATCACCCACACCGGCACGCCCGCCACCACGTTCGCCACGCTGATTACGCTCGCGCCCTTGAGATTGGCGAGCACGGCCGTCATCGGGTCTTGCAGCGAGAAGTCCGCATGACCGCCGATCACGGCCGCCACGCCGGCCGCGCCGCTGCCCGCCGTCACCTTCTTCACGTCGAGGCCGTTCTTCGCGAAGATGCCCTTGTCGATCGCCACATAAAGCGGCAGATACTGGATCGACTGGAACGCCTGATACACCGTCACCGGCTCGGCCGCCTGCGCGGGCGATTGCACCGCGATCCCCGTCACGGCGGCCGCCACGGCAGCCGCGATCGCGCCCATGCGCACGTTCATCCGTTTCATCGTTTTGCCTTCCATGAAATGACCTTTGATTCCGTGAATTGAACGACCCAGCTCAAGAGCGTCGCCATCAGCGTGAGCACGATGATGCCGAGCCACACGGTGTTCAGATCGAACAGCGACCCCGCGACGAACACCTCGTGCCCCAGCCCCGCCTGTGAAGCGATGTACTCGCCCACCACCGCGCCGATCAACGCAAAGCCGATATTCACGCGCAGCGTGGAAAACACCCACGGCATCGCGCCCGGCAGGATGAGCTTGGTGAAGATCATCGAAGGCTTGGCGTTGAACGAGCGGAACAGGTTGAGCAAGTCCTTGTCGACTTCGCGCGCGGCGGCACAGGACGAAATCATCGCCACGGCGAAGGTGGAAATGCCCGCGAGCCACACCTTCGAGGTCATGTCCGAGCCGAACCAGATGACGATGAGCGGCCCGAGCGCGATCTTCGGAATACTGTTCAGGATGACTGACAAACCTTCGGCCACGCCGGAAACGCGCGGCACGAACCACAGCAAAAGCCCGAGCGCGATGCCGAGCCCGCTGCCCACCACGAGGCCGAGCACGGTTTCATAAAGCGTGACGAGCGTGTCGCTCACGAGCGTGCCGCTGTCCAGTCCTTGCTGCGCGGCGAGCCAGATGCCCGCGGGCGAGCCGAGCAGCTTGCCGTTGATCCAGCCCGCCGAAACGGCCATCTGCCACAACCCGATCAGCGCGATCACGATGAGCGCAACGGCGCCGGTCGTGCCGAGCCTTGCCGCGCTGCGCGGCTTCGCGCGCCGGCGCGCGGGCGCATTGGAGGAGATCGCTACGTCGCTCATGCCGTCGCTCCCGAGTGCTGGATGGTATGGCTGCGCAGTCCGTTCCAGACGCGCGAGTGGAAAGTGCGGAATTCGGGCGCCTCGCGCGCCGACACCGCCGTGCGCGGGCCGTGCGTGGTGAGGCGCACGTCGATATCGTCCTCGATGCGCGCGGGGCGGCCGCCGAGCAGGATCACGCGGTCGCTCACCGCGATGGCTTCCTCGATGTCGTGCGTGACGAGCACGACGCTCGTGCCGCTCTGCTCGCGCAGCGCCATGACGTCGTCCTCGAGCGCGAGCCGCGTTTCGTAGTCGAGCGCCGAAAACGGTTCGTCGAGCAGCACCAGCGTCGGATCGACGAGCAGCGTGCGCGTGAGCGCCACGCGTTGACGCATGCCGCCGGAAAGCGAATGCGGATAAGCGTCGGCAACGGCGCCCAGGCCGTAGCGCGAGAGCATCTGGCGCGCGCGATCGTAGTCGGCGGGCTTGACCTTGCGATACAACTCGATGCCGAGCACGGCGTTCTGCAACACGGTGCGCCACGGCATCAGCAAGTCTTTTTGCAGCATGTAGGCAATGCGTCCCGCGCCGCCGTCCTCGCGCGCGCCCACGCTCACGTGGCCCGACTGCGGCCGGATGAGCCCGGAGACGAGATTGAACAGCGTGCTCTTGCCCGCGCCGCTGCGCCCGACGATCGAAACGATCTCGCCGCTTTTCACGCTGAAATCGAGGCGCTCGAAGATGGGCACGTCGATTCCATCGGCAGTCCGAAACGAATGGCTGAGTTGCTGGACCTTGAGGCGGTCCGTACCCGACGCGCGCGTCGTCTCGATTGCGGCCGCGCCTGGCGTAGCGGCTAAGGTAGAGAGACTCATGGACATCTCCATCGGTACGTGGTGTGCGTTTGTGCTGTGCACAACGCATAATGCACAATCAAAAAAACGCGGCGCAAGTAGAAAAAAAATGAATGCGCAATTGGGGAATTGCCTGCCCGGCTCTGGTGCGCCATGCCTCGAAAAAGCGGCATGACGCACGCCTTCAGCGCGTGATGGGACGATGGTGGTGCGCGTGAAACGCGGCTTACGAAACGCGAATGCGCGTGGGGGGAGGCGGCGCGACGGTCATGCCGGAAACCGGAACGCGCACCGCAAGCGCACGGGTACGGCTCGCGCCGTGCCGCTCGATCAAACCGGGCTTCGAAGCCCGGCGAAGCTGACCACCCTGGCTTCGCAAGCGCGTGCCAGCGCGGGATCGTGGCTCGAGAAAAAGACCACGCGGTCCTGGCCCAGCGTCTTGAACAGATCGCCCAGAACGGCGCGCGCGGCGGCGTCGAGGCCGCTGCCCGGTTCATCCGCGATAACGACGGTGGGCTCGCCCAGGGCGGCCGCCGCGAGGAAGAACTTCTTGCGCGAGCCGAACGACATTTGCTCGAAACGCTTGTCGAAATGCGGCGCGAGACCGAAACGCTCCGCGAGTTCGAGCGTGCGCGCGTCGACGCCGGTTTTTCTCGCCGACGCGACGCGTTCAAGAAATGCCCGGCCGGTCTGGAGCGGTTGCGTCATGCAGTCGTCGGGCACGTAGGTCAACGCGCGTTTCGCCGCGAGCGGCGCGGTGCGCAGCGAATGGCCGCCAAGCCACGCCTCGCCTTCGTCGGCACCGACGGCGCCCGCGAGAATGCCGAGCAACGTGGACTTGCCGCTGCCGGTTTCGTCGCACAGCGCCACGCATCCGGCCGCCGCCGCGTAGTGAAGCCCCTGGAAGAGAACGTGCTCGCCGTAGCGTTTGCCGAGGTTTTCGAATCGAAGCATGGTGAAGTGAGTTGTCTTGCTGCCGGCCGGCGCGGGCGTCGAAACCCGCATGTTCGCACAATCGGGGCCGGCTTCGCAGCAGCCCGAAGCCGGCCCCGCGGCTAAACCATCAACTCTTCGTGCGCCTCGGTTTTTTTCGCTCCGCGCCCATCTTGCCCACATCGACAGGAACGAACGGCGCCTCGAAGTGCTTGACGAGAAAGTCGATGAACGCCCGCGCGCGCGTGGACTCGTTGCGCTGCCCCGGATAGTAGACGAACAGGTCGGCGGAAGGCAGCACGACCTCGGGCAGCACGAGGCGCAGCCGCCCGCTTTGCAGATACTTGGCGAGATCCCACTCGGAGCGGATCAAGATGCCGTGACCGTCCAGCGCCCAGCGCAGCACGATGTCGCCGTCGTTGCTGGAAAGCGAGCCGTTCACCTTCAGCGCCTCCAGATGATCGTTCTGCATGAATCGCCAGACGCCGAATGCGTCGTCGTTTTGCGTATGGATGATGCAGCGGTGATCGGCCAGATCCTCCATGCGCCGCGGCACGCCGTGCCGCTCCAGATACTTCGGCGAGGCGCACAGGAACCGGCGATTGCTCATGAGCCGCCGCGCGCGCAAGCGCTGGTCCGGAAGCTCGCCGAAACGGATGGCCATGTCGAACGCGCCTTCGACCAGATCGACGGGCCGGTCGGTCACGACGAACTGGATGTCGACGTGCGGATAACGTTTGGCGAACTCCGACACGAGCGGCGCGATCGTGGTGCGCCCGAAACCCAGCGTGGCGTTGATGCGCAAACGCCCGTGCGGGTCGGCGGGCGAACCGGAGATGGCGTCCTCCATTTCGCGCACCTGCTCCAGAATCTGCGAGGCGTAGCGCGCGAACGTCTCGCCTTCGGGCGTCAGGCTCACGCTGCGCGTGGTGCGGTTGACGAGCCGCGCGCCGAATCTTTCTTCGAGAATGCCGAGCCGCTTGGTGGCCGCGGGCGGCGTGATGCCCATCGAACGCGCCGCGCCGGAAAGGCTTTTCGGCTTCGCGAGCTGCACGAAGAACTCGAAATCGGAAGTCGAATCAGTTCTCACTTTTGGTAAAAAATGAAATGAATTGCGGTGAAGTATAGGCGGCGCTGCCGGGGCTATGCCACCTCCCATCGCAGCCGTGCCATGCACGTCGAGCCAACAAACGTGTCAGACCAGGAGACGCCATGAGAATCGTCGAGATTCGCGAAAAAACCGTTCCGATCAGTTCGCCGATCCGCAACGCCTATATCGACTTCAGCAAGATGACGCTGAGCCTCGTCGCCGTGATCACCGACGTGATCCGCGACGGCAAGCCCGTGGTCGGCTACGGCTTCAACTCGAACGGCCGCTACGGCCAGGGCACGCTCATGCGCGAGCGTTTCATTCCGCGTCTGCTCGAAGCCGATCCCGCGTCGCTCGTCAACGAAGCCGGCGACAATCTCGACCCGCACAAGATCTGGGCGACGATGTTCACCAACGAAAAGCCGGGCGGCCACGGCGAGCGCTCGGTGGCCATCGGCACGATCGACATGGCCGTGTGGGACGCGGTGGCCAAGATCGAAGGCAAGCCGCTCTTTCAGTTGCTGGCCGATCGTTACGGCAACGGCCAGCCCAACCGCAGGATTTTCGTCTATGCGGCGGGCGGCTATTACTATCCGGGCCAGGATCACGGCAAGCTGAAGGACGAGATGCGCAGCTATCTGGATCGCGGCTACACGGTGGTGAAGAAAAAGATTGGCGGCGCGTCGCTCGACGAGGACCTGCGCCGCATCGACTCCATCCTGAGCGTGCTCGGCGACGGCCAGAAACTCGCGGTGGACGCCAACGGCCGCTTCGATCTCGATACGGCGATCCGGTATGCCAAGGCGCTCTCGCAGTACGACCTGTTCTGGTACGAGGAGCCGGGCGATCCGCTCGACTTCGAGTTGCAGGCCACGCTGCGCAACTACTACGACAAGCCGATGGCAACCGGCGAGGACCTGTTCTCGATGCAGGACGCGCGCAACCTGATCCGCTACGGCGGCATGCGCGCGGACCGCGACTGGCTGCAATTCGACTGCGCGCTGAGCTACGGCCTCGTGGAGTATCTGCGCACGCTCGACATGCTGCATCAGCATGGCTGGTCGCCCAGCCGCTGCATTCCGCACGGCGGCCACCAGATGTCGCTGAACATCGCGGCGGGCCTCGGTCTGGGCGGCAACGAGTCGTATCCCGACCTGTTCCAGCCCTACGGCGGCTTCCCCGACGGCGTGAAAGTGGACAACGGCTACATCACCCTGCCGGAGATGCCCGGCATCGGCTTCGAGGGCAAGGCCGACCTGATCGTGGAAATGCAGAAGCTGTCGGCCTGACGCCGGGCGCGGGCGGCGCGCGCCGGCCGCCGTGGCCGGCGCTTCGACACGCGACGCACGACGGCAAGCCGAGCCGCGACCGGAAACACAATCGCCGCACGCATGGCGGTTGGCGGTCGGCGGATTCACATCGAAGGCGCCATGCTCAGGAGACAGACATGCGGCCCCGGAAACTCAAGCAATATCTCTCGAAGCTCTACGTCCAGGTGTTGATCGGCATCGTGGCGGGCATACTCGTCGGCCACTTCTACCCGGACACCGGCGCCGCGCTCAAACCGCTCGGCGACCTGTTCATCAAGCTGATCCGCATGCTGCTCGCGCCCATCATCTTCGCTTCGGTCGTGGTGGGCATCGCGCGCATGAACGACCTGCACGAAGCGGGCCGCGTGGGCGTCAAGGCGGTGCTCTACTTCGAGGCGGCGTCGACCATCGCGCTGCTCGTCGGGCTCGTGGTCGTCAACGCGATCAAGCCGGGCAGCGGCATGAACATCGACCCCACGCATCTCGACAGCGCGGCGATCGCCGGTTATACGCACGCGGCGCACGACCACACGACGCTCGGCTTTCTCATGAGCATCGTGCCGAACAGCATCGTGGGCGCGTTCGCGAACGGCGAAATCCTGCCGATCATCTTCTTCTCCGTGCTGTTCGCCATCGCGCTCGCTAAGCTCGGCCCGCGCACCGCGCCGCTCGTCGACATGCTCGACATGTTCCTGCAAGGCATGTTCGGCGTCGTGCGCATCGTCATGTACGTCGCGCCGGTCGGCGCGTTCGGCGGCATGGCGTTCACCATCGCCAAATACGGGCTCGGCACGCTCGCGTCGTTCGGCGAGTTGATGCTGTGCCTCTATCTCACGTCGATCATTTTCGTCGCCGTCGTGCTCGGGCTCGTCATGCGGCTGTGCGGTCTTTCGCTCTGGAAGTATCTGCGTTATATCCGCGACGAAATTCTCATCACGTTCGGCACCGCTTCGACCGAAGCCGTGCTGCCGCAAATGCTCATCAAGATGGAGAACCTCGGCTGCTCGCGGCCGGTCGTCGGCATGGTGCTGCCGACGGGCTACACGTTCAACGCCGACGGAACCGCGATCTACCTCACGATGGCGGCGCTGTTCGTCGCCCAGGCGATGAACATCCCCATGACGCTGCTCGATCAGCTCATCGTGCTGGGCGTTCTGCTGCTCACGTCGAAAGGCTCGGCGGGCGTGGCGGGCGCGGGTTTCGTCGCGCTGGCCGCGACGCTCGCCTCGATGCACAAGATTCCGGTTTCGGGCCTCGTGCTGCTGCTGGGCGTGGACCGCTTTCTGAACGAGGCGCGCGCGGTGACGAACCTGATCGGCAACGGCGTGGCGACGATCGTGGTCGCGCGCTGGGAAGGCGCGATGGATATCGACCGCGCGCGTGCGGTGCTCGATCGCGAGCCCGGCGAAAGCGCGGCCGAAGCGAGCGAGGACGTGCCCGAATCCGCCGGGCTGCGGCTGCCCTCGGGCCTTCCCGCCGGCGAGCCGGCAACGGGCACGCGGGGCCGCTGATCCGCCCATCAGGTTTCTGAATGGTTCGGCCGGTAGAATCGTGCGGCCCGGGCACGGTCGCGCGTTCGAACGGCAAGCCAACGCACCGTGGGCCGGCCTTCACCCGCAGCTATCCGGAGAACCCATGCGTAGCGTTCGAAACCTGCTGTGCGCACTGGCGCTCGGCCCGCTCTTTTGCGGCATGGCGCAAGCCGACATCGTCGAGTCGTGGCAGTCCGTGCCGGTGCCGCCGCCACCGGCGCTCAAGCCGGTTTCCATCACCGATCCCGCGCATACCGCGCTGCTGCTGCTCGATTTCGACGCCGGCACTTGCAACGAGACGGAGCGCCCCGCCTGCGCCGCGTCGCTGGCGCCTGTCGCCGGTCTGCTGCGCGAGGCGCGCCGCGCGAACCTGATGACGGTCTACAGCCTGACCAGCACGGGCACGCTCGCGGCGGTGCCGCCCGTCATCGCCGCGAAGGGCGACGAAACCGTCGTGCAGTCGGGCGTGGACAAGTTTCTCAACACCCGCCTCGAAGCGGCGCTCAAGGCGCGCGGCATTCAGACCGTGATCGTGGTCGGCACGCTCGCGCACGGCGCCGTGCTGTACACCGCGAGCGAGGCGGCGTTGCGCGGCTTCAAGGTCGTGGTGGCGACGGACGGCATGTCGAGCAAGGAGCCGTTCGGCGAACTCGCCACCGCGTGGGTGCTCGCCAATGCGCCCGCCAACGTGAGCAAGAACGTCACGCTCACGCGCTCGGGCATGATCCGGTTTCCGCAGTGACTCGCGCGGGACAGTGAGCGGCGGCAACCCGCGCTCACTGTCCCGCGCTACTGCCCCGTGCTACTACTGGCCCGCGCTGTTTCCCGGATAGTGGCCCGCCGCGATATCTTCGAGCAAGGTCGGGTGCGTGGGCTTCCAGCCCAGCAATGCGCGCGTCTGCGCGCTGGACGCGGGAATGTCGGCGCCGAAGAACAGGCTCAGCCAGTTAAAGCGCGCCTGCGCGCGATCGGCGGGAATCGACTCCACCGGCACGCCCAGAAAGCCGCCGAGCGCCGCGGCGATTTCGCGCGTCGCGACGCCTTCTTCCGCCACGGCGTGCAGGACCGTGCCCGGCTTCGCCTTGTCGATCGCAAGACTCACGAGCCTGGCGGCGTCGAGCCGGTTGACGGCGGGCCAGCGGTTTTGTCCTTCGCCGATAAACGCCGAAGCGCCGTTTTCGCGCGCGATGCGGGCCAGCACCGCGACGAACCCATGGTCGCCGCCCGCGCCGTGTACCGTGGGCGCGAAGCGCACGACGATCGAGCGGATGCCGCGCCCGGCAAGCCCCAACGTGTAGGCGGCGTTGTCGATGCGCGGATGGCCGCCGCCGGCCGGCCTGTCCTGCTCGGTGCCCACGCGGCCCTGCGCGAGCCCCAACGTGCCCGAGGCGATCAGCAACGGCCCGCCCGTGCCTTCCAGCACGTCGGCAAAGGCGCCAATGGCCGCGCGGTCGGTTTGTGCGGCGGCCGCCATCTGCGAAAAATCGTGGTTGTAGCCCAGATGCACGACGCCTTCGGCCTGCGCGGCGGCGGCTCGCAAGCTGTCGAGGTCGTCGAGGCTGCCGCGCACGACCTCGGCGCCCAGCGCCGCGATTTTCGCGGCGGCGCCCTCGCTGCGGGCCAATCCGAGCACGCGATGCCCCGCGCCGATGAGTTCCTTGACGCTGGCCGAGCCGATCCAGCCCGAGGCGCCGGTGACGAGAATTCGCATGGGATGCTCCATTGATGTCATTGAGTGACATCAGTATAGCGCTATGATGTCACACTGTGTCAACACTTTTGCGGGAGCAACATGGGTCGCTGGGAGCCCAATTCGGAACAACGCTTTCTCGTGGCGGCCATCGAGCTGTTCGGCGAGATCGGCTTCGAGCGCACGACCGTGGCGGCCATCGCGCAGCGCGCCGGACTGACCGCGCGCACGTTCTTTCGCTACTTCGCCGACAAGCGCGAAGTGCTGTTCAACGGCTCGGAGCAGTTGCAGAAGACGATGGTGGATGCGCTCGCCGGCGCGCCGGCCGAAGCCTCGCCGGTCGATGCCGTCGCGGCGGCGCTCGCGAAAGCGGCCGACTTCTTCAACGAGGAGCGCCGGCCTTTCGCGCGCGTGCGCAACGCGGTGATCGCGGCCAACCCGGAGTTGCACGAGCGCGAGTTGATCAAGCTGGCGACGCTGTCCGCCGCGCTCGCCGCGGCGCTGCGCGAGCGCGGCGTGGACGGCCCGGATGCGAGCCTCGCCGCCGAGGCGGGCATGGCCGTGTTTCGGGTCGCGTTCATGCAGTGGGTGAGCGAGTCCGAGCAGCGCGGCTACGGCGAGATCGTCGACGAATCGCTCGCACGGCTGCGGGCGCTCGCCGGCGGTTGAGCGGTTCGCGGCCCGGCGCGCGAACGTTCAATCGACGGACAGGCGCGCGGCCGCGCGCAACGCAGGCAAATCGCGAAAGTACGCGCGCAGCGCATCGACCGCCGCCCGCACCTTGGCGGGCTGGCCGTCCTTGCGCGGCGTGACGAGCGCGACGGGCAGCGCGGGAAACGTCCACTTCGGCAGAACATGCACGAGCGTCCCACGCTCAAGCGCATCCAGCACCTCGATATACGAAAGGCGCGCGATTCCCAGACCTTCCTCGCACATCTGCTGAACCGTGGGCTGCGAGGTGCTGACGACGCGCACCGCCGCATGCACCGTGTGCTTCGCGCGCCGCTCGTTGAAAAGCGTCACGGGTATCACCGGCATCGCGCCTTCCGAAGCGCCCGTGGAGCGCGCGGCCTCCACCTCGCGTTCGAGCGCAATCCAGTGATGGCCGCTCAGCGCGCGAGGGCTGCCGGGCGTGCCGTGACGCTCCAGATACGCGGGCGACGCGCACATGATGGTTTCGAGTTCGCAGAGTTTCTGCGCGGTCCAGCCCGAATCCGCCATCTTGCCGATTCGTATTGCGAGGTCCACGCGGGCGTCGATCAAATCGACCATGTCGTCGCTGACCAGCATTCGCAGGCGAAGCTGCGGCCAGGTGGAAAGCACCGAAGCCAGCGCGGGCGCGATGTGCGGCCCCAGCCCCAGCGGCGCGGCAATGCGCAACTCGCCCGTGGGCGCGTCGCGCGCCTGGGTGAGCGAGTCGGCCGCCGCTTTCCACGACGCCATCAATTGCAGGCAATGCCCGTAGCACTGCTTACCATCTTCGGTGAGCGTGAGCTTGCGCGTGGAGCGATGCAGCAGCGTCACGCCGGACTGCCGCTCCAGCGCCTTGACGGTTTGGCTCACCGCCGAAGGCGTCATGCCCAGCCGCGCCGCCGCCGCGCTCATCGAGCCGCTGGAAACCGTTTCCGCAAAAACCACCAATTGGCGCAGGTCGCCCATCTTGAAGCCCGACTTAAAGGAGATAGTAGTTTTCACCGTATTATAAAGTCGCTAGCGGCCCGGTAGCATACCTCCCTGACACCACCTTAAGGGAAGATTTCCATGAAAGTCGCACTGATCGGTTCGTCGGGTTTTGTCGGTAAGGCGCTGCTGCGAGAGCTGCTTCATCGCGGGCACGAAGTCACGGCAATGGTCCGCCGCAGCGGCGGCGTCGAGCCGCAACCCGGCCTCGCCATCGTGAGCGCAGACGCGTATTCCCCGGAGTCGGTCGCGAGCGCGGTGCAAGGTCACGACGCCGTGGTTTCGGCGTTCAATCCCGGCTGGAACGACCCGCAACTCTTCGACAACTTTCTACGCGGCAACGACGCGATCGTGCGCGGCGTGGAGGCCGGCGGCGTGCGGCGCCTCGTGATTATCGGCGGCGCGGGCAGCCTGTTCGTGGCGCCGGGCGTGCAACTCGTCGACACCGAAGCCTTCCTCGCCCACGTTCCGCCGAACATCGTGCCGGGCGCGAAAGCGGCCCGCGACGCGTTGACCGCATTGCGCGGCAATACGGCGCTGGACTGGACGTTCGTGAGCCCGCCCGCTTTTCTTGAGGATGCCGAACGAACCGGCCGCTATCGCCTCGGCAAAGACGATCTGCTGATGGACGGCGGCAAGCCGGCCGGAATTGCGGTGGCGGACCTGGCAGTGGCCGTCGTCGACGAACTGGAAACGCCTCGCCATATCAAGGCGCGCTTTACCGCCGCGCGCGAGGCGTAAGGAGCGCGAAGCCGGCCGTACCGGAACGCCGAACGCGCGGCCGATTCAACCGCCCCATGCGTGAACGTCGAGAATCGCCGCGGCGAACGCCTCCGGCGCTTCCTGCGGCAAATTGTGGCCCGCGTTCGCGACGATGCGATTCTCGTGGCGCGCCGTGAAGCGCGTTGCGTTGGCCTGCCGTCCACCGGGCGGCGACACGCCGTCGGCATCGCCTTCCAGCGTGAGCGTGGGCACGGTGATCGGCGGCATGGCGGCAAGGCGGCGCTCGATCGCCTCGAATGCGGGATCGCCCGCGACCAGCCCGAAGCGGTGCCGGTAGGAATGCACCACCACGTCGACGAAATCGGGGTTGTCGAACGCCGCTGCCGAGCGCGCGTAGCAATCGTCGTCGAAGCGCCAGGCCGGCGACCATAACGCCCACAGGAGACGGCAGAACGCGCGCCGGTTTTCCGCCAGCCCCGCGCGGCCGCGCTCGCCGTGAAGATAATACTGGTACCACATCCGGTACTCTTTCTCGGGGTCGGCAGGCTGCGCGGCGGCGGCGATATTCTGGATGTTGTAGCCGTTGACCGATACCAGCCCGCGCGCCCGCGACGGATACAGCGCCGCGACGATGCACGCCGCGCGGCCGCCCCAATCGTAGCCGCCGAGCACGGCTTGCTCGATGCGAAGCGCGTCGAGCAGCGCCAGCAAGTCGGCGCCGAGCGCGGCCTGCTGGCCCGAGCGCGGCGTGGCAGGCGAACGGAAACGCGTCGGCCCGTAGCCGCGCAGATACGGCACGACGACGCGCGCGCCCTGAGCGGTCAAAAGCGGCGTCACCTCGTCGTAAGCGTGGATGTCGTAAGGGAAACCGTGCAGCAGAACGACGGGCCAGCCATCGGCATTGCCTTGCTCTTCATAAGCGATGTCGAGCAGCGGGGTCGCGGCATGTTCGAGCATGGAGCCTCCTTCGTATGAGATCGTGCGGGCGTCACGGCGTAGGCTTCATTCTCGCCGAATTCGCCGGGCCGCGCGGGCACGCGGACGCATGGCCGGTCATCGTCGGGCTATAGCCGGTTATCGTTGGTGATCGCCTGTTGCTGTTGGTTATCGTCATGTCTCGCCGCTCACTTGCCGCCCGTCACGTCGAGAAAAGTGCCGGTAATGAAGGACGCTTCCGCGCTTGCGAGCCACAGGATCGCCCGCGCCACTTCCTCGGGCTGACCGCCCCGCCCCATGGGAATCGTGTCCTTGACGCGATCCACGCGCCCCGGCTCGCCGCCGCTCGCGTGCATTTCCGTGTAGATATGGCCGGGGCGGACGCAGTTCACGCGAATTCCCTCGCGCGCGACTTCCTTGGCGAAACCGGTCGTGAAAGTTTCGAGCGCGCCCTTCGACGCCGCATAGTCGACATATTCGTTAGGACTACCGAGCCTTGCCGACGCCGACGATACATTGATGACGGAACCGCCGCGCCCGTTATGACGGGTCGACATGCGCTTTACCGCTTGCTGCGCGCACAAGATGGGGCCGATGGAATTGACCGCGAAAATGCGCTGCATTCGCGCGAACTCCAGATCTTCCAGCCGGGACTGCCGCGCGATGATCGCGGCGTTGTTCACCAGCACGTCGATGCGGCCGAACTCGCGGTCGATTGCCGCGAACAAGCTCGCGACCTGCTCGGGGTCGGCGCTATCCGCGCGCACGGGCAACGCGCGACGCCCGAGCGCCTGCACGTCGGCTGCCATGGCGAGCGCCGCGGACTCGTTGGAGAGGAAGCTGATCGCGACATCGTAGCCTTGCGCGGCGGCAAGACGCGCGGTCGCGGCACCTACGCCGCGGCTTGCGCCCGTAATCAGCATGAGCGGCGCGTGCGAGGCGGATTCCATTTTTCGTACGTCCATAAGGGGCGTGAAGGGGGCGTGAAGGGGTCGAGAGCGGGAGGCAACGCCAACCGGCGGCGCGGGGAAAAGCATAGCCATCTGGCGGCGACCGAACAAACCAGAAAATCTGCCGCTTCACGTTAGCAAATCTCCTGTGCGGTTCGCGTGAGCCCTAACGCTCGGCCCGGCATCGAGATCGCCTATTCGGCGCTGAACGAGCGCCGCGTTGCGTCATGCACGGCGCGACGCCCCGCCTTGGCGCGCCCGATTTCCAGTCGCCATGGTCGCCGCCGCGCTGCCTGCCACGCGATGCGCGCGAATGCCGTGAGCGAGCCGTCGACACGACGTTTCGTGATCCCAACTAATTGCATTGCAATGCCAATCGGGCGCACGCGCTACACGTTTGCAGACGATCTCGCTGCGATGCCGCGCGCCGCCATACGCCTTTTTGCAGCGCTATTCATGCTTCGAAAGCCACAGTTCCTACGCAC
The DNA here is from genome assembly GCF_905220235.1 of Paraburkholderia sp. J41. Classification (NCBI taxonomy): domain Bacteria; kingdom Pseudomonadati; phylum Pseudomonadota; class Betaproteobacteria; order Burkholderiales; family Burkholderiaceae; genus Paraburkholderia; species Paraburkholderia sp. J41. The sequence continues at coordinate 279,972 of NZ_CAJMZE010000007.1, forward strand.
TCCAAATATTTATCCGCAGCAATTCCGGCCGCGTCTTTGCGGCCCGGTTCGCTGCATGAGCGATATCGTTGTGCACGCTATTGTGCAGCCGCTTAACGTCGCGTCCTTCATGGCAATGGACCCTCGCCGCAATGACGCCTGAATCCGGCATTTTCGCCGCGCCGATTGATGCGTCGCGGCATGGGTTGCTGCATGGCATCACGTCGCGCGCACCAGGGATATCACCATGTTTGCGCGCCAGAATCACCGTGCGACTCTACGTCACAGTGCCATTCCTTATGGAGACGGGCATGCACGCTGAAACGCACAAGAACGCACGAGTCGCGGTTTTCCTGAACTGGACGGCGCTGTGTCTGCTGATGTTGCCAGCCGCCTGTTTCTTCCTCGCACTCCACGCGTATTCGCCGCAGGACGCCTTCTGGTTCTGCTTCGCGCTCGCGACCTATAGCTGGCCCTTCGCCGGCGTTCTCTTTATCGTCGCGGCAGGCTTTCACACCGGCACGCAGCGCCGCCGCATTCGCAAGGATGCCGGATGGCGTCAGGCTCACGGGCACTGACAGGCGGCGGAACGACGCGACCGCCGGCGCGCGGCTTCGCAGGAAGATCGTCGGCGGATTTATGCGGCGATCTTGGCGAGCGACGCCAACGCGGCGCGCACGCTCATGCAGGCGCATGCAGGCGCATCGCGCGCGCGTGATCGACGAATTCACGCAGGCGGGCGTTAGGCGAACGGCGCCGCAAGCCGCGTTGCGGCATACGCGAACCCACGCGTCAGCGAAGCGCTAACCGCGCGCGCCCCGATCGCCCGCGCTCGACGAACCGGTCACGGAAATCGACGGCAGCAAGGTCACGACGAGGCAAGCCGCCGCCATCAACAGCGCCACGCCCAGCAGCGAGGATTGCACCGCATGCAGCAGCGCCGCGCGCGCCAGCGCGAGCAGCGCCTCGCCGTTCGCGCGCGCGGCGTCGGCTTGCGCGACGAAGCGGGCGGCGGCTTGCGTCGACATCAGCGTTTGCGGATCGTGCAAGGCAACGCGCCACGCAGGCGGCGACGATCCCACCGGCGCGAGCCGCGCGCGGTCCAGCCCCGCGACGTAGAGACGGCGAACGGCCGTGCCCGCCACCGCCGTTCCCAGCATGCCGCCCACCATGCGCGACGACTGGATCAACGCGGTCGCAATGCCCAGCCGCGTTCGTCCGGCCACTTGCTGCACGAACACGGTGAGATTCGGCATGACGAAACCGATGCCGATTCCCGCCGCCGCCATCGCGGCGATCAACGCCGCGCGCGCCCCGCCGTCCACCAAGGCGATTGCCGCGCAAGCGATGCCGAGCGAGCCGAAGCCGAGATGGAGCAACGCATTCGGCCGCTCCAGGCGCGTGACGACGCGCGTGTTGGCGATCGTCCCCACGGTGATGCAGACGACCAGCGGCGTGACCACGACGCCCGCTTCGCTCGCGTCGAGCCCCACGCCGCCTTGCAACAGCAGCGGCACGTAAAAGAGCAGCGCGAACATGGCGACGCCCATCAGCATCGAAAGCACGAGCAGCACGACCGTCGCGCGATCCTGCATCAAGCCCGGCGGAATGACGGGGTCCGCCGCGCGGCGTTCCTCGCGCACGAGCGCTGCCATGCAGACGGCCGCCATCGACGCATACAGGCCGACGCGCGCCGCGCCGCCGGCGCTTCCCGCGCTTCCCACGCTTCCCGCCGCTTCCACCATGAGTTGCAGCGCGCCGAGCGCGAGCGCGATCAGCAACGCGCCGCGCCAGTCGGCGTTCAGGCGCGCGATGCTGACGTGCCGGACGTGCCGGATGTGCGGCAGATGCCGCGCCGCGAGATAGAGGCTCACGAGGCCCACGGGCAGATTCACGAGGAACGCCCAGCGCCAGCCGCAGTGCTGGCTCAGAAAGCCGCCGAGCGACGGCCCGACTGCATTGGCGAGGCCGAAGGCGCTCGAAAACAGCACCTGCCAGCGCAGCCGCCGGACCGGATCGGGAAAGAGGTCGGGGATCGACGCGAAGCAGGTGCCCACCAGCATGCCGCCGCCGACGCCTTGCAACGCGCGGCACGCGATCAGCATCGGCATGGAACCGGCCACGCCGCACAGCACCGAGGCGCAGGTGAACAGCACGATCGCCACGACGATGAGCGGCTTGCGCCCGAGCCAGTCGCCGAGCCGCCCGAACACCGGCACCGTGATCACGGAGGTCAGCAGATACGCCGTGGCCACCCACTCGTAGAGATCGAAGCGCTGAAGATCGGCGACGATGGAGGGCAGCGCCGTGCCGACCACGGTCTGGTCGATGGCGACCATCATGACGACGCTGGACAGCCCCAGCATCGCGAGCAGAGACTGCCGGAACGAGCGCGCGCCTTCGGCCTTCGCCTGGGCTTGCGCCTGGGCCCTCGCCGACGTTTCGAGCGGCGCTTGCGCCGACGTTTCGTCTGCCGCGCGGCCCGCTTCCGGCGCTGCGCTCATTGCACGGCGTCCAGCGGCCTCGTCGCGTTGCGCGCGAGATGCCGCTGCCAGGCGAGCCCCGCCAGCACGACGTCCTGCAAGCCGATGCCCACGGCTTTGTACAGCACGATATCGTCGTCCGAGGCGCGGCCCGAAGCGCGGCCCGTCAGCACGTCGCCGAGTTCGACCGTATCGTTCCAGTCGAACGCGCCCGGCGGCGCGAGCAGCAAGTCGCCCGCTTCCTCGCGCGCCTGCTCGCGCAGTTCGACCACGATGCGCGACGCGCGCGCCACGAGCGTGTCGTCGAGCTCGCGCGTGTGCGGCAGGCTCGAACCGATCGCGGCGACGAGCGCGCCGGGCGCGACCGCGTGGCCGTCGAACAGCGCGCCCGTTGCGCGCGTCGCGGTCACGATCACGTCGGCGCCGCGCACCGCTTCGCTCGCGTCGCACACGCCGGCTTCGATGCCGCGCGTCGAACCGGCTGCCGCAACCGCCGCCGCAAGCTCGCGCGTGCCTTCGAGCCCGGCAATGCGAAACGAGCGCAGCTTCGTATGCGCGGCCAGCGCCAGCGCGTGCGCGCGGCCCTGCACGCCGGTGCCGATCACGGCGACGCTGCGCGCGCCCGGTTTCGCCAGCGCGCGCACGGCCACGACCGTCGTCGCGGCGGTGCGCAGGCGCGTGATCGCGTTCGCGTCGAGCGTGGCCAGCAGGCTGCCGTCCACGGTCGAAAACAGCACGATCGAGAAGTTGAATTGCCCCGAGATCGTCGAATACACCTTCGCGCCGGCCACGCCCAGTTCGGGCACCACGGCGCCGAGCGTGGAAAGCTTCACGCCCGCGGCTTCGGTGCGCACGCGGCGCTGCACGGCGGCGTTGCCTTCGGAGAGCGCGCGAAACCCGCGTTCGAGCGCCGGGATCGCATCGTCGATCGTGATGAGCGCGTCGATCTGCGCATCCGTCAAATGAATCATGAAATCTCCCTGTCGTGAACCCGCAGCGCCGTTTCGTGCTGGAACGTGAAGCTGTCGGCATACAGATGGTCGAGGCTCGCGCCGCGTTGGAGAAACTGCCGCCGCGCGTCGTCGATCATGGCGGGCGACCCGCACAGATACACCGCATGCTCCGACAAATCGGCCAAGTCCTCGCACACGGCGTGCTGCACGTAACCCTTTCGGCCGCTCCACCCTTCGTGCGGACGCGAGAGCACCGGCACGTAGCGGAATTCGTAGAGGCGCGCGCCCCATTGCAGGATCTCGTCGTGCAGATAAAGATCGGCTTGCGAGCGCGCGCCCCAGTACAGCGAGACGGGCGGGCAGTCGGGATCGTCCATCAGCGATTCGAGCATGGCCTTGACCGGCGCGAGCCCCGTGCCGGTGGCGACCATCACGAGCGGCCGGTAGTCCTCCGCGTGAAAGCGGAAGGTGCCGAGCGGCAGCTCGATGTCGAGCCGGTCGCCCGGCCGCAACGCCGCGAGTCCGGTGTCGGTGAAGCGGCCGCCGGGCACGCGCTTGATGTGAAAGTCGAGCGCCGCGACGCCTGCCGCCGAGGCCATCGAAAAACTTCTGCGCGCGCCGTTTTCCAGCAGCACGTTCACGTATTGGCCGGGGTTGAAGCGCAGTTCGAGCGATTGCGGCAACGCGATCGCGAGACGCCGCACGTCCGGCCCCAGCGCGCTCACCTCGATCACGCGCGCTTCGACCACCGTGGGCGGGGAAACCGCCGCGCCCGCATGGCCCGCGCCGATCACCATGTTGCTGCGCGCCCGCGCCTGGCAGGCGAGCGCGAAGCCCGCGTCGGCCTCTTCCTGCGAGAGCCCGAACGGGAATTCCTCGTACTCCAGCGCGCCGCTGATCACCTTCACGCGGCACGCGCCGCAACCGCCTAGCCGGCAATCGTGCGGCAGCGCCACACCCGCGCTCGCCGCCGCCTGCAACAGCGATTCGTCGGCTTGCGCGTCGAAGCGCTCGCCGGTTTCCGCGATCTCAATCTGATAGACCATCGTGCCAATCTCTATCGAAACAAGGGGCCGCCAGCCAACCGCGCGGCGGACAGCGTTACTTCTTGATGTCGGCTTCCACCAGCACGCGGTGGCCCGCGGCGGCGAGCAGCGCGTGCAGCGCTTCGAGCGCCGCGAGCCCGCATTGCGTGTCCTGTTCGCCGTTGCCGCCGCTCAAGCCCACGCCGCCGATCACCTCGTCGTTCACCACGACCGGAAAGCCGCCGACGAACGCCGCGAAGCGCCCTTCGAAGCTCAACTGAATGCCGAACGCCTCGTTGCCCGGCAGCGCGGGACCGTTGGGCGCTTTCGTGAAGAGATGCGTCGAGCGCTTGTGGCCCGCCGCCGTGAACGCCTTGTTCCAGGCGATCTGCGGACCGGTGATGCGCGCGTCGTCCATGCGTTCGAGCACGAGCGGATAACCGCCTGCGTCGACGATGCAAACCGACTCGGGAACGTGGATCGCCTGGGCGCGCTCGAGCGCCGCGCGCGCCATCGCGCGCGCTTCGGCCAGTTCGAGCCTGAAGGAACTTTTCATGTTGCGTTTTCCGCTTGAATGATTGTGTGGACCGCATCGCGCGCTCGGCGCGCGCAACGTGATAGACGTTTAGAGACCGCGATAAACCGTCTTGATCTGCGTATAGAACTCGAGGCCCGCGCGGCCCGACTCGCGGAACGTGGACGTGCTCGAACGCTTCAAGCCGCCGAACGGCGCGTTGGTCACGTTGCCCGTGGTCGTGCGGTTGATCTTGACGGTGCCCGATTCGATCTCGTCGGCGAAACGATGCATGTAGCGCGGATTCGACGTGGCGATGGCGGCCGAAAGACCGTATTCCGTGTCGTTGGCTTTCGCCATGGCATCGTCGAAATCCTTTGCCGCGACGATGGCCAGCACCGGCCCGAAAATTTCCTCGCGATAGATGCGCGCGTTCCCGGGCACGTCGGCGAACACGGCGGGCGTGACGTAGTAGCCATGCTCGAAACCCTCGCCCGTCAGGTGCTCGCCGCCGATCAGATGCGTGGCCTCTTCCTTGCCCGCAGCCACGTAGCCGAGCACGGTATCGAGCTGTTTGCGGTTCGCGAGCGGCCCGAGGTCCATGCCGGGCGTCACGCCGCTGCCGACCTTGAGCTGCTTCACGCGCTCGACGAGCCTGGCCGTGAACGCCTCGCGTACCGGCTCGACCACGAGAATGCGGCTCGTGCCCGTGCATGCCTGGCCGCTCAGCGAAAAGCCGCCCTTGACGGCGAGATCCACGGCGCGGTCGAGATCGGCATCTTCCATGACGATGAGCGGGTTCTTGCCGCCCAGTTCCATCTGCGTGCGCGTGGTGATGGGCACCGAGCGATGGATGTGCTCGCCCGCGCCCGTCGATCCCGTGAACGACACGGCGCGCACGACCGGGGACTCGGTGATCGCCGCGCCGATATCGGCCGCGCGGCCCGTGACATAGTTGAGCACGCCCGCCGGCATGCCGGCCTGCACGAACGCCTCGGCGAGCCGGCAACCGATGAGCGGCGCATCCGAAGACGGCTTGAACACCACCGTGTTGCCGGCCATCAGCGCGGGCGCGATCTTGCGCGCCGGAATCGAGATCGGAAAATTCCACGGCGTGATGACGGTGACGACGCCAAGCGGTTCGCGCTGCGTGTACACCAGTTGCTCGGGGTCGTCGCTCGGGAAGGTTTCGCCGGTGAAGGTCTGCGCTTCGACCGCGTAAAAGCGCAGCACCTGGGCGGACCGCAGGATTTCGTCGCGGCTTTGCGTGAGCGGCTTGCCTTCTTCGCGCGTCAATTCCAGCGCAAACGCGTCGGCGTGCGCTTCGAGCCAGTCGGCTGCCTTGTTGACGATCTTCGCGCGCGCGGAGACCGGCGTGCGGCGCCACTTCGCGAATGCCGCCGATGCCGCGCTGATCGCGGCCTGCGCATCCTCGACCGCCGATGCCTGGAAATGACCGACCACGTCGCGCGTATCGGCGGGATTAACGTTCGGGAAAGTCTTGCCGCTCACGCTGGCCGTCCACTCTCCCGCAATCAGATTCTTGAAAACAGTCGCGGATTCGCTCATGACACACACCCTCTAACCCTGCTACGCGATGGCGAACGCCGCGCCATCGCACGAACGGAAAGACCGGGCGGCTACGCCCGGCGCTGACGGCATCACGCGGCGATGCCGA